>CALBIE010000483.1 GCA_937893495.1 uncultured Verrucomicrobiales bacterium
CGGAATCCCGGGACTTTTCAACCCCCCTTGTTCTCAGTCCGCCAAGTCGGGTTAAGAAAGCCGTGGTTCAACGCAGAGACCACAGAGGCGCAGAAATTTGTTCCCGGAAAGGCTGCGGCTAGGTCGTAAGTCAAATACGAATTGGAGGATCAGAAGACGGGAGCGAACTCTGGTGGCCGCCCTTCAAAAATGTAGCAGCCGATGTGAGGAGGCTCTAACCCTGCCTGCTTTTCCGGAATATAGGTGAGCCTCCTGACGTTGGCCGTTACGAGTTGGTAATTATTTTGACGGCTCTGTTAGCAGCACGGGATTTCGGATCTAAATTCATCGTGGATGACTATTAACTGCTCCGACTCAAGTCGGGGAGTCTGATCGGAACCGCCCTGAAACAATGATTGCGGAAAGGCCCGACCTCCGCCCCCCCCGATGGGCGACGTGGGAGCCGAGATTTAATCGCTCCCGGTGACCCGTTTGGAACCTTGCGTCCGCATTTCCTCGAGAGCTGAGGCAAAAGAATCAAATGCAATTGCAGATAAAAACGCTCTGCGAGGTATCACCTCTGCCGATAGTGCACTCGTGTAAACGAGAATAGCCTCATCAAGTCGGACCACTCGCTCAACTGCTGACCAAGCGGTAGAGGAGGAGCCGTGAGCGCCGGAATCGGAAATGTATGCAGGTGTAGCAGTGACCGTCCTCTGACCAAACAATCGTCTATTGTCGCCCTCGCCAATCATGCCGTCGATAGCTCTTCGAATCGCACGCCGGTGAGCCCATGGCAACCACGCGACATACAAAGGAGGAAACAGCATGAGAGGCAAAAGATTACGCGACTTCTGCAACCAAGAGCCGTCCTCTCGGCCTGCAAAAAAGACCAGAGTAAACCATAGAACGAGCCAGATAGTAGGCGGTAAGAGAAGCGAACGCCGAAATTGACGTCGTGCCGTAGGCGACTTGGCACAGTGATAAAGGTTGAAAAACGTGAGATCGTCCTTGGTTAAATCGAATGAAACGCTGAGTGGGAGCGGAGGTGGCATATGCTCTGGGTTCCACCTATTCATTGGCGTGAGAACACGCACGACCGATTGCCCTATCCAGGCCATTCTGGCATTTTGTCAAAGTTCCCATCATTGGAATCCTTTTCCTGAATTCAGATTAGGAAGGGGGCGGGGCGGGGTCAACCGGAATTGCCGATGCTCCCGACACGCTGAAGCGTGAACTCCAACAAACGAGTCGGGGCTTGAAAAACGGTTGCCGCGCTGCACTATCTCCGTCCCATGCCAATCCACTCAACTGTTGGGATGACCATTACATCGAATCATGTCCAAGCTCCGAATCTTACTTGTCGCGCTCGTCGGCTCGCTGTTCACCCAATCCATCGCCGCGGCCGATAAACCCAACATCATCGTCATCATGGCCGACGACCTCGGCTACGGCGATTTGTCATGCTACGGCGCAACCGCGTTGAAGACGCCGAATATCGACAAACTCGCATCCGAGGGGATTCGATTTACGAGTGGTTACTGCTCGGCCTCCACATGCACACCGACGCGGTATTCGTTCCTTACCGGCAACTACGCGTTTCGCCGCAAGGGTACCGGTATCGCCGCGCCCACCGCGCCCGCCATCATAGAACCCGGCACCGTGACCATTGCGTCGCTGCTGCAAAAGGCTGGATACAAGACGGCGGTCATCGGCAAATGGCACCTCGGCCTCGGCGGACCCGACGGGCCGGACTGGAATGGCGAACTGAACCCGGGTCCGCGCGAGATTGGTTTTGATTTCAACTTCCTCCTGCCGACAACGAATGACCGCGTGCCGCAGGTTTATGTGCGCAACCATCGCGTGTTGAACCTCGACCCGAAGGATCCGCTCTGGGTCGGCAACAAGAAGCCGAGCGAGGATCATCCCACCGGCATCACGCATCGCAACACGCTCAAGATGGACTGGTCCCACGGTCACAACTCGACCATTCACAATGGGATCAGCCGCATCGGCTTCTACACCGGCGGCCAAGCGGCGCGTTTTCGCGATGAGGACTTGGCCGACAAATGGGTCGAGCAATCGAACGAGTGGATCACGGCAAACAAGGACAAACCGTTCTTTCTGTTCTTCGCCTCACACGACATTCACGTGCCGCGCATTCCGCACGAACGGTTCATGGGCAAGACCACGCTCGGATATCGTGGCGACTGCATCATCCAGCTCGACTGGTGCGTGGGCGAGCTCATGAAGACGCTCGACCGCCTCAAGCTCGCCGAGAACACGATCATCGTCTTCTGCTCGGACAACGGTCCGGTGATGGATGACGGCTACAAGGACTTCGCGCTCGAACGACGCGGCGACCATCGCGCCGCCGGTCCGTTCAGCGGCGGCAAATACAGCGTATTTGAAGGCGGCACGCGCACGCCGTTCATCACGCGCTGGAAAGGCCGGATTAAGCCGGCCGTCTCGGATGAAATGGTTTGCACCATCGACCTTGCCGCGAGCTTCGCCACGATGACCGGAGTGAAACTCGAAAAGGACGCCTGCACGGACAGCTTCAACGTCCTTGGCACCTTGCTCGGCAGCAGAGGCGCGAAAGGCCGCGACCATCTCGTGGAGCAGGACAACGGTCAGGCGGGCAACTACGGACTGCGCGTCGGCAATTGGAAGTTGCAGCGTCACGACAGGAAAAGCGCCCGGAATGTCGTCGTGGGGAATCCACTCGAAAACACCAAGGTGCCGCAGTTCCAGTTGTTCGATCTGGAGAAGGATCAGGCCGAAAAGAAGAACGTGATCGCCGAGCAGCCCGAGGTCGCGAACCGGTTGAAGGCACAACTGGCGAAGTTGATCGACGACGGGCGGAGTCGGCCGTAATCCGCCCGGCTGACCGTTCCGACTGCGGCAGAGCGTTAATCAATGACATGAATCGTGATTTTTTGAGATGAATTGCCGTGGGGTTTCTTTTGAGTTCTGCAAACACCTGCCTGTCCACAGCACAAGATTTCTCGGCGGTGGGTGAAATCAAGGAAACGCTCTTTCGCGATACCGGTTCAATCCTGTATAGGAGTACTCAAACATTTGAAGTCAAAGTTCAGGATGACATGTGGAGCGCAAAGGTATGGGGCTCTTCAACAAACGTCGTAAGCATTAGTTTCGACGGGAACGACTGCTTCATGGTTGTATTCAGTGAGGACAGCCTCGGAAATGTCATTGGCAAGAATTCCTTTGGCTGGGTCTGGGGCGGAAAGTTTCCAGCGCGTGGAGGAACAGGCACGAAAGTGATTTGGGCGGCACTGAGTTCAGGGGAATTTTACCGCACAAATCGATCCGCCAGAACCGTCCGGTGGGGCTTTGAGCACGAGTCCTCACGTTTATTTGATCACCGTGTCGAGAAATGGATTGATGGAGGATCGCTTCCGCACACCATCATCTGGACACCGGCGTCCGCTTCGATGCTTCCACCCCGTAGCACCGGCGGTATTATGGAGAAACTGGGTTTTGGAAATCCTTCGACTGAATCTTTGGAGGGAAGGTACGAAGTGTTAAGCACGACAAATTTCAACGGAGTAGCCTTGCCCCTGAGCTTCCGGTTTGAATGGTTCGCCGCGAAAAAGGGCAAGCGGTACCTTATGCGGTCGATTGAAGGAACGGTATCCCAATACCATCCGCTCAAAGATTTTTTTCGCAGACCGCCAATTGAAGTAAGATGTGTTGTAGATGACTTTCGGTTGTCGGGAGTCCAAAACTTTTCGGATTGGAGTCATTACGAGGTCACGAACCGGTGGTATGAAACGAATGAACCCATTGTGCTCGCCAATTACGGACAGGCTCTCCGCGTGAAGGCGGGAACCAGGTTCGTACGGCGGCGACTTCATACGCAGCGGGCCATGGTCGTCATCGTGCCCTGGCCGCATTACGCGGAACTGGTCATCACGGATCGAATCGGCGTGCGGTTCACGTTTCCCGAGGGTCGCAACAACACGACGCCCTGTGAAATCGTCGCGCAATGGGCGGGCGAAGATGTGCTGGCGGCCGCCCGTGTGTTTCGCGAATGGCGAAGGACGAGCGGCCAAATTGGCGGACTTCCCAGAGCACGTTCGCTTCAGAGCAAAGCGGCGGATTTGCCGGTTGTCACGAAGCTGTATGAAGCCGCGCATTTTTATCTGTGGGGACCGGCCAGCTTCAGCCGGCACGATGTTGAACCCCGAAAATGGCTCCCGCTCGCGCGGGCGCTGCGCGATGCCCCCGCGAACAGTCTGCGCGGGCGGATGCGTTCGCTTTTTTCTGGCGAGGAACGAAAGGCGTTGAACGAATTGGCTGGGGCCCAATGGCCAATGAAGTATCTCACGCTGACGGTGGCCTCCGGCCTCGAAAGGGTTTTGCAGAGCCCGGCACTGCTGCCATTGCCGGAAAATGCGGGTGCGGTTGAGGTCACGGTTCGGAATCGCCGCGCCGTGGCAGAGGAACTGAAGGAATTTGTCAATCCGCCGGAGACGTGGGGCGACGGGTTGTCGCTCAGCCTGCTGGAAGCGATGCACGATGCCGGCATCCGGAAAGGGTTGCTGCTCCTCAGCGATCTGTATGGACGGACGACCCGCCCGGATGCAGTCGCGCGCGCCGGCGAACTGGGCTATGTCCTCGGCCCGTATGATTCGTATCACTCGGTGCATTCACCGGATGCGCATCCGGATCAGACGTGGGAGACCGCGCAGTTTGATTCTGAAGCCTACCTGCGCGGCCGCGTGGTGAAGGCGACCGGTCTGCGTCAGGGTGGATTCAAGGATCGCGGATTTCATTTTTCACCGATGGCTGCCTGGCCGTATGTGCAGTCAAGGGTCAACCGGATATTGAAGAACAATCCCTACTCGGCGTGGTTCGTTGATTGCGACGCGACGGCCGAATGCTTTGATGATTTTAATCCACTGCATCTGGCGACACGCGTGGACGACATGAATGCGCGCCGTCAGCGATTGCGATGGCTGGAGACCTATCACAACCTGCTGGTGGGAAGCGAGGGTGGTTCGGTGCTGTTCGCCGACGTCATCCACTTCGGGCACGGCGTCCAGACGCCCTACATCGGTCATCTCGAACCGTCTTTCCGAGACAAAGTCAGCCCCCACTTTCTCGGCCGGCATTGGCCGCCGGACACACCCGAACAATCGTTCAAACCCGTCCCCGTCCCACTGGCGCTGCGCTCGCCCTGGTTTGATCCATCCGTCCGGATTCCGTTTTATCGAGCCGCGCTCGGTGATGAACTGATCGCATCGCATCACTGGAGCTTTGATTCACTGAAATTCAGCGACGTCGCGACGACGCGGGCGCTGATGGAAATCCTTTATATGACGCCACCGATGTATCATCTGAACCGGGAAACCTGGCCGATTCGGAAGGAAAGGATTCTCCGGCACCTGAAATTCTGGAGTCCGTTGCATCGGGAACTGGCGGACAAATCGCTGAAGGGTTTTGAATGGCTGACGAAAGATCGGATGATTCAGCGAGCACCTACATTCATCCGGCGGCCGAGGTGGCAATAGTGGTGAATTTTTCAGCCGGTGCCCGGGACGGATATCCTGCCCATTCGGCGACGGTTACCGGCCCACTGAAGATTAAGCAGCGGGTCTATCAAATCGAATCGGCGACCGCTGACGGTAGATAGTCGGCGATATTGGGATGACCAGAATTCCGAAATGGAATGGGGAGCGCGCCCTCCTCAGGCGCTGTTTTCCGCGCTCTCGCGGAAAATGCGGTCGCACCGAAAATTTTTGAGCAGCCGTCCGTTGTAAAATTTCATTCGGAGGAACTTTCACGCAGCCTCGAAAAGCCTGCGTCCGGGCCGAAGCGATTTGGAATCGGTCAGACCGATTCATCCCTGATAGTATCGGCGATTGAAATCTCCGGCCATGTAGATTTCGACCTGCTCAAATTGCTTCAGCCAGTGGCGATATTCTTCGGTATCCTCCTGTCCGGCCGCTTTCAATTCATCGAGTTTGGCCTGATAACCAAACTGATGGTTCTGTAGAAAGGTGAAGTACATCTTGTCATCCCACTCGGCAACTTCGTCGGCCAGTTCAAAATTCCGCGGCAGTTCCATGATCTCTGTCATCCTGTTAATTCTGGTCGCGTGTCGGGTGACCTGATTCTTTGCTATTTCCGTTTTGGTCGCAGGAGGATTGCTTTGCGCGATGTGCCTTCGACCTCGACGCTGCTGGACTCGATGTCGCCCTCTTCCTTGAGCGCATTGTGGACGATGTAGCGGTCAAAAGAATTGAGCGGCTCCATCTCGACCACGTCTCCCCACTTACGAACCTTTTCGGCGGCTTCCCTGGCCTTGGCAACCAGCGCCTCGCGCGCCTTGGTCCGATATCCGCCGACGTCGAGCGTCACTTTTGGTGCCTCGGGATCTTCACGAAAGATCAATCGATTTGCCAGATACTGCAGGTCGGCAAGGGTGTTGCCCTGCCGGCCGATCAAGCGGCCCGGCTCATCGGTCTGGATGTCGAGCACGGGGCCGTCGTCCATTGTCAGTTCATTCAACGTTATTTCAAACCCCATGTGTCTCAGGAGTTCCGTGATCAGGTCTTTCGCTTCGGTTGCCATGGTTGTATTCAGTTGGAAACTCGTTTTGCGCTTTCGTGAAACACCGGCTATTTCCGGGATTTCTTTTTCTTGCCGCCCAGCGGCACAGTGCCCGCAACAGCCGATGTTGACGCGCCTTTTCCCGCGTCGTCAGGTTTCGGTCCCGCCGCCTTGGTAATCTTGGTTTGCAGAATGGTCAACAGGTTCTGCACTGTCCAGTAAAGCGTGAGGGCAGACGAGAAATTGTAAAGGAAGACTACAAATATCATGGGCATGTACTTGAGCATCTTCTGCTGCGTGGGATCCATCCCCGGTGACGCGGGCGTCATGCTGGATTGCCAGAGCATGGTGGCACCCATGATGATCGGCAGCGGATTGATCGGGAATCCCATTACAAAGGCCACCGTGTCCGAAACCGACAGATCATTGACCCAGAGAAAACTTTCACCACGTAGTTCCACCGCGCCGCGCAACATGGTGAAAAATCCGAAGAACACCGGCAATTGAAGGAGCATCGGCAGGCATCCACCCATGGGATTGACCTTGTTCTCCTTCATGAACTCCATGAGTTTCTGGTTCATTTTCTGCGGATTTTCCTTGTACTTCTCCTGCAACGCCTTCATCTGGGGCTGCAGCGCGGACATGCGCTTCATTGATTTCGTGCTCGCGTTGGTCAACGGCCAGAAAAGCATCTTGATGATGATGGTGATGACGATAATAGACCACGCGTAGGTGAGGCCCCAGCCGTGCAGACCGTTCATCGACATCAGCAGTGCCTTGGCGAACCAGCCGAAGAACCCATCAAAGTCCATGATGAGGTCCAACTCGTTGTCCATTTGCTTGGAAAGTCTGGCAAAGGTATTGTATGCCTTGGGCCCGATGTAGAACGTGTACTTGCGCACCACTGCGTTTTCGGCACCAGGATTGATTACCATCCGTTCATACCCCAACGAGGTATGCAGTCCGAACGGATTAGCGTTCGCCTTCTCGCCCTCAGCTAGTTCGTCCTTGGGTACGGTGGGCAACTTGATTTTGCGCGTTACCAGATTCGTTGTCGGCTCCGCCGGGATTGCCGCGATGGTGAAGAACTGATTCATTCCCGCCGCCCACACGATCTTGCCTTCGGCTCGAAATTCATCCCGCGGCGTCCCCGGAATACAACCCAGATAACGATTCTGAAACCAGGACTCTCCAGTCAGGTAATCTTTCGCGCCATCGTAGTAATCGAAATACATGTAAATGCCCGTGTCGTGGGCATTAATCGGGGTGGCCGACCCGACGGACACGAGATGGGCTGGCATGGCCACGCCCTCGGGCGTTTGTTTGATATTCTCCATTCGGAGCGTGACGTCCACGAGGTAGTTCGTGGAAGGGCGAAACTCCTTAACGATGCGAAAGCCGTTGGCAAATGTCTTTTCGGCGCGAACCGTTCCATTCGCCTTCGTCAACTGGTAGGACGTCTTTTCGTTCAACTGTTCGCCGGCCAGAATCGCCATGATTGGAACAGGTGCTCGATGATTCAACGTCGCCAGCCGCAAGTGAGCGTTCTCAGACTTACTGTTTACCTTCTCTGGATATTTCTTCAGCTCGGCCTGCTTGATGCCACCTCCCAGACTGGTAAACGTGAAGATCGTATCCTCGGTCTCAAGGGTAATGAGCTCTTCCTCGACCGGTGGCTCAAGTGGCGAAACTGCTGGCGCAACAGCGTTAGTCGAACTCGAACCAATCTCTTGTACAAAATTGGTGGCGACTGCCTTGTTGGTGGCCTGATCCACCCGATTCGTCATCGCGCGTTTGGGCAGTGCCTTGGGCGGATAGATCACCTCCACGAGCTTGTACCAGCTCATGATGAACAGGAACGAGATGAGTAAAACGAGTAGCGATTTGCGATCCATGAATTGTCTACCTTATGACCGATCTATCTGAATCGGTACCGCCAAATTCCAGACTGACCTTCACCGTTGGAACCGGGTCGTGCCCGCAGTCACCCCACGGAGCGCAACGGGCCAGTCGCCGGGCCGCCAGCCAGCCGCCCCGCAGCGCGCCGTGATGACGGACGGCATCCACCGCGTAAACTGAACAGCTCGGGGTGTAGCGGCACTGGTCGCCGAACAACGACGTCAGTAGCGGCGACAGCGTCCATTGATAAACGCGCACGAAAAAAATCAGTATTAGCTGTCCGAGGTTCATGTGTTACTGACCAATCACCGTCTCATCGGGTTTCAGCAAATTCGCTTCCCGCAGCAGCTTGAGATACACCCGTTCCACATCGACGAACTCTTTTTCATTAATGGACTGCCGCGCCACGAGAACCAGATCCACCGAGTGCGCCAATTCGAATTGATGGAGCCGATAGGCCTCTCGCATCAGCCGACGAGCGCGATTGCGTTTGACGGCGTTGCCAATTCGCTTGGAGGTAATGACTCCCAGTCGAGCCGGGCCATCCGATTCGGTTTGCAGCCAATTCAAGATCAGGCAACCACGGACCAGACGACCGCCGCTGGCTTTTACCCGGGCGAACTGACCTCCATGCAGGAGGCGTTGGTCGCGCCCCAGTGTCAACCGACCTGAGACGGTGCCGGGCATCGTTGCGAAATCAGGCCGGCGTCAAACGCTTGCGGCCATCCCGGCGGCGCTTGGCCAGGATTGCGCGTCCGCTTTTGCTGCGGTTACGGGCCAGGAAACCGTGCTGCCGTTTGCGCCGGATCTTCGATGGTTGATAAGTTCGTTTCATAGCTAAATTGGCAAAGTCAAAAAATCAGCGGCCCGCAGGCCGCAAACACCCTCCGCGAAATCGCGGACCGGGGAGACTACCAGCCAATAAAAACCTGTCAACCACTGGGTCATCTCGAAATTCCTGCCTGTTTCAGGGTTTTGCATGGCCGTTTTCCCGAAACCACGCCACGGCATCAGCCAGAGCCTGCTTTGCCGGAGTCTGCGGCAGCCCCAGTTCCCGGATGGCCCTGGCGGGATTGAAAAACATTTTGTATTTGGCCATACGCACGCCGGCGAGGGGTGCCTTGGGGGCTTTTTTGGTGAGGCTGGAAATCGTTTCATCCACCTGTGCCGCCAACCAGGCGACAAAGTAGGGCACCTGGAATTTTGGGGCCGGCACGCCCGTAACGTCCTCCAAAACCGCAAAGGCCTCCTTCATCGTCCAGTTTGCGTCGGCGTTACCCAGAATGTAGCGCTCTCCCAGTTTCCCTTTTTCCGCAGCGAGGATGTGACCGGCCGCAACATCCCGGACATGCACCCAGTTCAATCCAGTGTCGAGATAGGCCGGCATCTGGCGATTGATAAAATCAACGATGACCTGGCCGGTTGGCGTCGGTTTTACATCACGCGGGCCGATGGGTGCGCTGGGATTCACGATCACAATGGGTAATCCCCGTTCCGCCAATTCGCGGGCGACGACCTCCGCCTTCCACTTGGAGAGCTTGTAATGATTGCTCATCTGAGCTTCAGCAACCGGTGTGCTTTCATCCGTCGGAACTATCTTTCCATTCACCGCTTTCGGCAGCCCGATGCAACCGACCGTGCTGGTGTAAACAATGCGCGAGCACCCGGCTTCTGCCGCTGCCTCCAACACATTGCGTGTGCCGTCCACATTCGCGGCATACATCGGCGCGTAATCCGGCAGCCAGAGGTGATAACTCGCCGCGACATGAAAACACCAATCGCAGCCGGCGATGGCCTGCTTGAGCGCCACTGGATCGCTGACGTCGCCCGACACAGCCTCATACTCGGCCCCGGCAAGACCGCGCCGATCGGCGTTGGGACGCAACAGGCATCTTACCTCATGCCCGCGTGCATTCAGTTCATGCACGAGATTTGCGCCGACAAATCCCGAACCACCGGTGACAAAGCACTTCATGAGCCCTGCGGAATGCCGAATTATCAACACGATTGCAAGGCGGAACCGGGCCATTGGGAAGGAATGCCTGGGGTTCGGGACGGGCAGAACAGGAATTTAAGGATCATGGGGCGAACCAGGTGGCTGTTTTCGCCGTCGGAACTAAAGATTGGTGAGTGCTCAAGAGTTATCCGCCGAGCATGCAAATTGTGGAGAGGGTAATGTCCGGGGGGCTGATTACTTGTTTGAAGAACGGAAATATAACATCAACACAAAAGTCAGCGACGTGGGGCACACCGCGCTCTACTCGGCAGTACAATCCCGGCAACCTGCGCTCGTTCGTTATCTTCTCCAACACGGCGCCGATCCCAACGTCGCTGTAATGGGGAAGCCAGCACTGGTGCTGGCGGAAGAAACGAGGCTTTCTGACTTGATTACGTTGCTTAAGAATCATGGAGCGCATCGGTAGCCGAGAGAAGAACGTGTCAAAAGGAAAAGGTTCGGTTACCCACGGAAAACTTTTTGCCAACCGCCTGCCGCGTCCGGCACAGTCGCGCGGATGAGTTTCACTGAGTTGACCGAGGCTTTCTTTGCCGAGTCTGCCGGTTGGGAAGCGTTCCAGAACGCGCGCTCCCTGGTGGCCGGCGGCAAGGTGCTGTCCTCGAACTGGTCGCCGCCGCTGCTCAAGGGCGTGGTGCAGGAGGACAATTCCTCCTATCGTGCCGGGCTCGTCATCAAGGGGCCGGTGGACATCGACAACCTCTGTAGCTGCCGCTCAGCCCGTGAGGCCGGCATTATTTGCGCGCACTCGGTCGCGATTGGCCTGCATCACTTGCAGCGCAAAAGCACCGCGCCGCGTGGCAGAGACACGGTCACGCCGCTGCCCGACCGACCCGACCTGAGACGGCCGTCAGTTCGCGAGCCAGAACCGCAGCCGGGACCGAAGCTGAAGAGATCGCCGAAGGGCGAGCCAGTAAAAATCTCCGTCATCCTGCCACCGACCTTCGCAGCGGGCATCGAGCGCGGGAAGGTCATGGCGACGTTCGAGGCCAGGTGGAGCGGGGGCCGATCACCCTTGAGCGCGCTGCCGATGAATCAGCCTTTCGCGCTCTCGCCGGAGGACACGCGCCTGCTGGACAAGGCCGAGGAACTCGCCGGCAACGAAACGCCTGGTGGCCTGATGCTCAATCTCGTGGAGTTGACGCAACTGCTCGACGCCCTCGCCGATCATCCGCGCGTCACGCTCGGGCGCGGCCAGCCGCTCACCATGGGTGCGGCTATGTGGCGGGTGCCCGTCGAACTCACGCTGGAAACCTCCGGCGAGATTCGCATGAACCTGCCGGAAGGCCTCAGCGCGCCCACGCTCATCGCGGGCGATTCGCTCTGGGCCTTTCGCGGCGATTCGCTGGAGCCAGTGGGTTTGCCGAAGCAGTGGCGCGATTTGTTCCACGCACCGATGAAGCTGCCGCGGGCGCGAGTGCCTTTTTTCCTCAGCCAGGAGTTGGCCGTGCTCGAAGCCGAGAGCGAAGTGGACGCGAACTTCACCATTGATGAGTTCACGCTGGAACCACAGCCGCCACGCTTCATCCTCGCGCTCAACGGCGGCCTGGGCCAGGTGCAGGCGCAACTCCAATGCGCCTACGGCCCGCGCATCATGACCGTGGGTGTCACGTCGAAGGACGAGTCGCTCTGGCTGCCGGACCCGAAGTGCACGACCCGCTACTCGACGCGCGACTTCGGCGCAGAAGTCGCGGCCGGCGAACGGATGCGCCGCGCGGGATTCAACGGTCCGGACGCACAGGGGCGTTGGAATCTGCACGGCGAAAGCAAGGTGGTAACTTTCTTTGCCAATGCGTATCCACGCTGGCAGAAAGAGTGGGACGTGTCGCTGGAAGAGCGGTTGCAGCACAGCACGGCGCAGAATTTCGAGCGGCTGGAACCGCGCTTCGAGATCCGCCCGTCGGGCGAGCGGTGGTTCGATGTCGAAATGTCTCTCGCTTCGGCGGACGGGGAGAAGTTTTCGGCTGCGGACATTCAGCGGCTCATTCTCTCGGGCAACGGCACGACGCGCTTGAAGAACGGTCGCATCGCGCTCATCGACACCAGCGCGCTGGAGGAATTCAACGAAGTGCTGCGCGACTGCGCGCCGCAGCAGCACGCGCAAGGCTACCGCTTCAGCAACGTGCAGGCGGGTTTCCTGGACGCCACGCTCCAGCAGCAGTCCGGCTGGCAGGTGCAGGCCGCCGCCGGTTGGCGCGAGCGGGCCGCGCAACAGAGTGGCCAGACGAAGCTGACCTGTCCGCCACTCGGGCAATTGGAAGAGGTGTTACGCCCGTATCAGAAACAAGGCGTCGCGTGGTTGCAGTTTCTGCGCGAGAACAAGTTCGGCGGCATCCTCGCGGACGAAATGGGCCTTGGCAAAACGCTCCAGACGCTGGCGTTCATCCAGTCCTGTCATACGAATCGCAAGCTCTCCGGTCCGGTCCTGATCGTCTGCCCCACGTCGCTGGTCTTCAACTGGCTCGCGGAGGCAAAGAAGTTCACGCCGAAGTTGAAGGTGGTCGCGCTACACGGCACGGGGCGGCACTCGCGCTTTGATGATATCGCCGAGAGTGACATCGTCATCACCAGCTACGCGCTCATCCGACGGGACGCGGAGAAGTATCGCGAGTTCGAGTTCGACACGCTCGTGCTCGACGAAGCGCAGCACATCAAGAATCGCCAGACGCAGAACTCCCAGGCCGTCAAAGCCGTGAAGACGGACTACCGCGTCGTGCTCACCGGAACGCCAATGGAGAACTCCGTCTTCGACCTCTGGAGTATCCTCGACTTTCTGATGCCCGGCTACCTCGGCTCCGCCACTGATTTTCGCGAACGTTACGAGCAGCCCATTACGCGCGACAAGGACGAGGCCGTACAGGCGCGGCTCGGACGGCGCTTACGACCGTTCATTTTGCGCCGACTCAAGCGCGAGGTGGCGAAGGATTTGCCGGCGAAACTCGAACAGGTTTCATACTGCGAACTCACCGACGACCAGACGGAGATTTACCGGCAGGTGCTCGCCGTCAGTCGCAAGGAAGTCCTGGCCGCGGTCGGCGCGCAGGGCGTGGCGAAGAGCAAGATGGTGGTGCTCAACGCGCTGCTGCGGCTGCGCCAAATCTGCTGCGACCTGCGACTGCTCAAGATGAAGGACGCCGAGTTCACCGACGACAGCTCGGGCAAGCTGGCGATGTTTGGCGAATTGCTGGAACAAGCGATGGACGGCGGGCATCGCGTGCTCGTCTTCAGCCAGTTCACTACCATGCTTGCGTTGCTCAAGGACAAGCTCGCAGCGGAGAAGATTGATTATTGCTATCTCGACGGCTCCACGACCAATCGCGGCGCGGTGGTGGAGAAGTTTCAGAGCGACGCGAATATTCCCGTCTTCCTCATCAGCCTCAAGGCCGGCGGCGTGGGCCTCACACTCACGGGCGCAGACACGGTCGTTCACTTCGACCCGTGGTGGAACCCGGCGGTCGAGGACCAGGCCACCGATCGTGCGCACCGCATCGGCCAGTCGCGCGTCGTGACGAGCTACAAACTCATCGCGCGCGGCACGGTCGAAGAGAAAATTCTCGCCCTCCAGCAGAAGAAGCGGGCAATCATCAAAGCCACCCTCGGCGGCGAGGACACGCTCGCGGACAATCTGACGTGGGAGGAAATCCAGGGGTTGTTTGAATGAAAGGAGGAGAGAACGCGCGCCGCCCGTCTCCCCTTCTAACCGAAGGGGGAGAGAGAAAGGCGGCAAGCCAGTGTGAAGCGCAACTCAGTGACGCCATTACGAAGTCGGACGGTAAGCCTCGCCGGGATACTCGATTCGCAATTTGCTGACCATGGAAGCAGAATGTCCACGTCATTCCAAACCCGTCAACCTTTAGGACCCGTTTACGGTGTCTATTCCCCCATGAGGCAACGAGATTTGACAAGTCAGTGAGATTTTTTCAGACTTCTCCATGTCTGACCTTCGGGATTCAATATGACGGTGTAACTTGGCGAATCACGAGCCCCTGAACTCTGCCGGAAATCAGAAAAAAAACATGAACGGGAATAGATTCAGAAAACTATGCGTAATCCGATCTCTCGCCGTCGGGTTGATGGTGTCACAATGCGTCGCCGCCGAAGTTCGCCGAGTGACCGCAGATGCCGCGGGAAATCCCGTGCCGGGAAGCGGGGGGGCAGAGTTGTCGGATATCAGTCCCGATGGGAAATACGTTGCATTTTGGGCTCAGGCGCAATTGCTGGGAGCCAATACGGGAAGCTTTAACGCCTACCTGCGAAACGTCAGCAACGGATCGTTGCATCTGGCGAGCGTCGATGAGGCCGGGGCGGGCTTCTACGGAACTTTTCCCACGGTGAGCAACAACGGACTTTTTGCCGCCTTTGTGAATGGAGTCGGCAATCGGATCTATCGGTATGATCGTGTCGCGGGCACAAGCAAATGGATCAATCCCGCGACAGACATGGGGAATCCGAATGGAGCATGCAAACGTCCCATCATTTCAGCGGATGGCCGATATATCGCATTTTTCTCCCTCGCCTCAAATCTGTTGGCCGAAGATACTAATGGGAAAGGGGACATCTACCTGTATGACCACCAAGATGGCTCGCTTGCGATTGTGAGCCGCAACCACACAGGAGGCTTGTTGACGGTGAGCGGAATTAGCAATGAAGGGCAATTTGATTTCAGCCGGGACGGGAAATTCATTTTCTTCAGTGCCGCGGGCTCCGACGTGACCACGAATACTATCGCCGCGCCGAGCCTCTTCATGTGCTATCGGCGCAATCTCCAAAGCGGCGCGGTGGACCTGATCAGTCTGAATCACAATGACGAGGTGATTCTGGCGAATTTCTTTGGACCCCGAAGCAGCTATGACGGAACGAAGGTCGCTTTCGCCGGTCAGGTGTTTGACGCTAAAGGGATGATTCCAGGATTCGTCAGCTCGGGACCCGATGTTTATGTCAGGAACTTGACGAACGGAGATGTCTGGCTGGGCAGTTCAACGCCAAGCGAGGCAGCTGCCAACTCCGGGGCTGTCGCGTATGATATTTCCGGTGACGGAACCAAGGTGGCGTTCTCTTCTTCCGCGCTGAACATAGACACCAGCAAAACGACCACGAACATTCGCGACGTTTTTGAGGGAACGTTCGATGGAGATTCGCGAGCAACGACGGCGAGAGTCAGCATCGGACCCGCGGGACAAGAGCCGGACAAGTTCAGCGATACCCCGGTCTATGCGAAACAGGCAAATCTTCTTGGATTTACGGCGGATGATTATCAACCCATTTTGGGTGTCGCCGTGCACGGCGTCGATGAACAAGGGATTGTAATTGGCGATTTTCCGGTCGGATCAATTTCCCCATTCGCGACCTGGGTTGGCGGATTTGGCCTGGCAATGGCGGATCTGGGGCCGGACAAAGATCCTGATAACGACAAGACTGCGAACCTTATGGAGTTCATTGCGGGTTCCAATCCCAGCGTCAGTGATACGGCGCGTTCCCCGGTCGTTGACGGTTTCAGTTTGGATCTGTCGAAATTTCAGGTGATCGCGCATGTTCGAAAAGACCGCACGGGTTTCAAAATTGGATTTGATGTTGGCACAGGGCTCGGAACCTGGAGCGTTGGGACGTTCGCCCAGGCTGCGGTCGTTGAAGATTTGGGAGACGTGGAGCGGATTCGCTTTGAAATTACGATTCCCAAAAGCGCCGCACAGCTCTTTGTTCGATTTACCGGAGCGGAAACTCCTTAGGAGAATCCGACGTTCAGTTTGGGATTCTTCATCGAGTCGAAATAGCACGGGGTAGGGGTCGTTAAAGGTGTCGCCCATTAGCGTGATACAGTCCTCACTTTTGACAGTTCGGGCGCGTTTTGATCTGGCTCCACACATGGCCCCGCGAGCTCCGAGGAGGTGATTTACCATCAGCCTTTACTTTCAGTTTCGGCGTGAGTGGCGTGCAGAAAAATCGTTCCTACATCAACATTACAGCACACCCGAAGATTGCAGAGGAAGCCCTGCGCAAAGAATTCACTGACAAGGACGGCGACGGTATTTCCCGCTACCTGATCTATGACTGGGGATCCGGAGACACTGTGACTGTTCCGAGCATCGTATCGGCTACCAACACATCGAAGTGAACAAGGTGCGGACCCGAAAAGGTCCGGTCCCGGTAATCCACAATCACTATTCACTCCGCCATTTTCGCGCACATGGTCGCAATCTCAGAGTCGAATATCCCGAGCGCTTTACCAGCCGCATTCGAATCAAGTTTCGGGAAGACAAGTGTGAGGGTGATAATGGCACTGTCGGCCATTTTTAAGATGGCTTGTGAGTAAGCGATTTGCAGCCGTCTTCCACTCTGAATGCCACAGGACGCAACCAGCTTCCAACGCCCCCGATCTTTCCGCCAGGCCATCATCCCGGTTTCCGATCACCCCCGGATCGCAACGGTGGTTGGCTTGACACTGACGCCATTGGGCGGGATGTTGCGGCATGAAAATCTCCGCGTTGATCCTCGTATTGTGCGGTATAGCCCTCCCGGTCGCGGGACAGGATGCAAAGCAAACTCCAGCCAAGACCGACACCCTGGAAGCCGCGTCGGTGACATTGGAATTGCAGGCCAAGCCGGAGACCAAAAAAATTCTGACGAAACCGGCTGTGTCAGAGGAAGGTTTCCTGCCCGTTGTCGTACGCAAGGGAGGACTGGCAAAAAGCCTGGACCTGCGCCAGCCGAGCGACCCGAAAAAAGATCGGGAAACCGTCAGCACCGATCCGAAAACCGGCCATGTCGCCGGATTCATTCTGTTCCGGCTGCGATTCTGAAGCAGCCGCCCGTTACATCGGCCGCCTTGAGAGCGCCAGATTGCGGAGGGGTTCCACGCGCTTCTGCCGCACCGGGTTGATTCCGGCGTGAATCTCGGAATTCGGGATGAACTGTTTCACCGGCAGTTGCACGTGACGCGCCCGGCCTGGACTCGCTGGCCAAGCGCTCGGAATTCATTCACGTTTTACCGGCTTGAATCCGTCACACTGATGTTCGGAACCGCCGAAGACTTCCAACTCACCCCTCTGCCAGGCGGGCAGGAGCGCGCGCGATTCATCGCGGACCTGGTTCATGCCGGCGAAAAACTCTCGCATCATGGCCAGCGACAGGTAGCGGCCGGTGTGACTGAGCACAAAGCGCCCCGATTGAAATGCGCCAGCGCAGCGCAACAAAAAGAGTTCGCAGGCCAGCAGGAACCGGCTTGGACCCTGACAAGCAGCCGTGACACCGACGCGGTCAAAGTCCAGCCCGAACAATCCCATCATCAGGCGATAGTGCATCAATTCCCAGGGCCGGAATCGGCGCCCCCGTTCGACCGACATCCGGCCCTCTTGAATGCGTTCTGAATATTGCTTCAGCGAAAACGTGTTCACATGTAATTCGCCGTCCAGCAGGCTGAAGGCTCCGGAACCGAGCCCGACATATTCCGGTTTGTCCACGATGTACTCATCGATCATCCCGGCGGCCTCACGCGAGTAGCACCACGGAGACGAGGCCCGCATCCCCTCCTGCTCCATCCGGCTTTCAATGATCCTGAACATCTCGTATTCCTGCGAACCCGATTGCCGACCGAGTTGTTGTTCCATGTCCCGGGCGACCCCCGGGGAACTCATCAAGGGATAGGTCGTGACCTGCCGCACGCCGGTTTCCAGGATGCGGTCGAGATCGTTTCTCAGGCCATCCACCGTCTGGCCGGGGAGATTGAAAATCAGGTCGATGTTGAGAGTGCGAAAGAGCGGGTTCATCGCGCGGATCGCCGCCAGCGTGATCTCCGGCGAGAACTGGTCAGGATCGCGCCGCATGCGCCGGAGGATTTCGGGGTCGAGGGTCTGTACTCCGACCGAGAGCCGCTGGACAGAGCCAGCCAGCCGCCCCGCGATGTCCGGGCGGAGATGGTGCGCGTGGGTTTCGCAAGAGACGTGCTTCACTCCGAAAAGCTCGCGGGCGAGAGCGATCACACCGAGCAGTCGATCAACGGCAACCGTGGGCGTGCCGCCGCCCACGTAGAGTGTGTCACAACGGTATCCCAACTCCGCCGCCAAGTGCATTTCCCGCTCGAGGTCGTCGAAATAGCGATCCGCCAGAATGGATCGGAAAGGGACGCGATGGAACGAGCAGTAGGGACAGAGTGTTTCGCAAAACGGCACGTGCAGATAGAGCGCGTAACCGTGATCCCGGCGCGCCGCCGGGAGGCGATCTCGGGAAACGGGGTGCGCGGATAGTCCATAGGGAAGGAACCGGCGCATAAGCGCCGTCACCGTGCGCTCAGCGGCACCGAGACGCCAACGGCGCAACGTCCGGAAGATGCTGTCAGTGTTGCATAACATGGACTGGAGGCGGGCTGGACCATTCGGGTCAACTGCAAAGACGTGGATCCTACTGTCTCAGATCATGCATCCTGCTTTGTCCGGCAGTGAACAGTGCTGCCGGGCCACCGGCAGAGGCGGTGTGCCACTGTCATCCACACCAAGAATCGCAGCCATCGTACTCATGTCCGGACCATACGGGAAATCGCAACGTCGTAAAGCCGGCAGCCATTCTGTCCACTATCAGGGATTCTTCCTGTTTTGAATTAAAACCCCGCCGCTGCAACGGTGAGACAGAGATTTCGCAACCCTTATTGAATATCAACCGCACTGGCTGCCTGCCGATTTGGAAATCGGCGCTCCCCTGGTCCGCATGGTTGTGGGCGGCGGCCAGCATTCCGGTTTCCAGCGACATTCCGGCACCCATCAATTCTCGCTCTTACTGCCCGGTCGTGGGCGGCGTTGGTGTCGGGACTACGGTCTTCGGAGTTGTTCGGTTCAACCGAAGCGCCTCGGCCTGTCGCAGCAGGGCCGACGATCGGAATACACTGGCATCAATTTCCTGACGTCGCAGTGCCTCGTCGGCCATCGCCTGTCGCCGCTGCTCAGACAACGATGCCTGGGCGAGTCGCATTTCCTCATCGCGCCTGGCGCGTTCCTCCCGCAGTTTCGCAACCTCGATGGCAACCTCTTTCTGACGTTCCGCCTCCTCACGGGCCATCTGCCCGGCTTCGACCTGCGCCCGCGCGACGGCCTGTACAACGGCAGTGCGATCTTTCGTCTTTCGATCCATGAGCTTCTCGTGACTTTCCTTCATGGCTGTTGCATCGAGTCCCAGAGCGGTCAGGACAACGGGATGAATTTCCTCAAGGTCAAACTTCGTCCGTTTACCCTGCTGGTCTTTGAAGATCAGCCATTTGCCAAGCGTGGAACTCAACTCCAACTGCTCCCCATACACGACGCCTTCGGGTGAAATCAATCTGGCAAAGCGATTCGTCCGTCCCTGGATTCCCGCCAGCCGCCGGGCCTCGTCCACCGGCAGACGGTTTTGACCAGCCAGTTCAAGCTGAGCCAGCCGTGCCTGGGCATTGCGAAGCACCACTTTGGTCTCCACGAGTTCGCTGTCGGACTGAAGCAATTGCCGATTCAAGTCCTCCACCCGCCGCCCCTTTTCCGAGTCCTGATTCATCAAACCGGCAATGGTTTTCTTGTAAGCGCCACCGGTGTCGGTCGAGACACTTTTCCCGAGTTGTCGCTCATTGAGCCAGAGAAAAAGAAACGCGAAGGCGGCTGCGGCCGCGCCCCATTGGATGATTGGCGATGTTTTCATATTGCGGGAGGATTACGGACAAACTAGTGCACCTGTGGCGGGTCGGCAACTTGATTTCCCGCCTTCACGGGGCATTGCAACCAGCCATTCGGACGAAAATGAAGTCGGCGCTTTCATCGAGATTCAAATCGGCAGCAACAGCACGGGGTGGAGCCGCCCTGATGAACTCCGCGCCATGCAGAGGATTTGCCCTTTCGAGTTGACGTCCAGCGCTTCGGTCAGGAACCAGTCCCCTGCCCTCGGAAGGAGTTGATTGAGATCCCACATCCGTTTTCCATCAAAAAGAAAGGCCCGCGCGACCAACCCCTTGTCCTCCGCTTTGCCCACTACCATGGTGCCGTAGATTCCCGACGCGTAGCTGAAATTGCCCCCCAGTGTGCCCAGATCGAGGAGTTTGCCGTCCTGGAAGAGAAACGCATGAAACTTCCCGGTGCGGGTCTGCGAGACGCCAGCCACGTCACCGTTGCTGTTGATGGCATTGCCCTGGCTGATCGGGCCGCCCAGCGTCCCGACGGTCTTCAGTTTTCCGTCGGTGTGGATGAACGCCCGCTGTGCCCCCTCACGAGTGGTCGAGGCACCGGTGATCTGCTGATGATCGTTGATGGCGGAGGCGGACGCGATGGATCCGCCCAGCGTGCCCAGATCCACGATGCGCTCTGGTTTTGCGGCCGGCCAGAGGAAGGCACGGGTATCGCCTTTCGCGTTCTCGTATGTCCCGACGATGTCACCGTGCAGGTTGACACCATAGGCAAAACTGTTTTGCCCGGCACCGATCGGAACTCTGCTCATGGTCTGTCGTTTCCAGTCCCACGAAACCGCCTCCCACGCCAGTTGTGCCTTGGGCGCGGCGCGGCGAACCCATCCGACCGCGATGCCACCGTCGTTGACATCCACGGCACGGCTCTCCGACGGCGGGCCAGTGCCTCCGGGATTTCCGCTGAGGCTCAAACCGCCCATGGGGAGTTGCCAGAGCCGTTCCTGCTCGAACAGAAACGCCATCCTGGTGGTAACTGATCGCAACCGGTCAACACTGCGGTACGAGCCGACGATTTGAGCGACGTGATTCAGCGCCATGGCCTTGCAGTCGCCACCGCCCAGCGAAGGCAGCGGTTTCACGGCGTAGCGCCGGGGCCGCGGGGATTGCGCGTTCAACCCGTCGCTCACCGTGAGCGCCAGCACCAGCACGATTGTCCGGGGATGAATCATCCTTCTGAGGGGTTGATTGTTTATCCGGTAAACACTGGAGCGGCACAACCATTGACTTGCCGTTGGACATACGGGAAAATCCTGAACCAATGCCCCACCGGTTCGTCATCCTGCTCGCCGCTTTTAGCATCTTGAATTGCGATGGACAAGCGGCAAAACCGACCCAGCGGATTCCGGCCGTTCCCGCAGGCAGTGAGGCGATTGACCGGGCGGTTGAGCGCGGGGTTGGTTTTCTCATCTCCCGACTCAGCCCGACCGGGGCGATCATCGACGCCAATGGAGGGCCGCGTTTTGCCAATACCTTCACGGGATTGTCTTTTCTTGCGCTCGTTTCGGCGGGGCATGAGCCGGCCGATCCGACGCCGGAAGGGTTTGCCCTGCGAATGAGCGAGGACTTCCTTCTCCGTGATGACGGCGTCGGCAGTTCCAGATACCCGGTACACACCCAAAGCTCGAATATTTTCGAACACAGCATCACCTTCATTGCGTTGGGGGAACTGACGAGGTTTGGTCAGTCACGGGAAAAGCGAGCGCTGGCGAGTCAACGCTTTCAGGTCAGCGTCAATTTCATCTCCCAATTGCGTAGAAGGAAGCCGTGGGGTACGGCTGTCGATAATAAACAAGCCGTTACGACTTTCCTGTGCCTCGGCGGTTGGCAGAGTGTTGGCCTGGTCATGTTCGAGGACTTTGGCCTGGGTAGTCGGCGCGCGGCAATAGACTCGATTATCGATGTTTATGAAGCTAGAGCCGTCTTCATTGAGTCAATAGAATATCCTCGGCCCCATGGCTCTGGTCCCTCCGAAGCCGCCGCCGCGTTGCTGGCGATGAAACTACGGGGCGTCAAACCACGTAAGGCGTATGCTCAAGCTCGAACAAGCGTTAGCCGCGGAGCGCTATACTTTCACAATAGTGGTGATGTAATGATGGCATGGCTTGCCACCCTTGAAGCTCGTCCGCCACTTGGCGGGACTCCATTTCAGCAGGAGAGTTTGAATCTGCTTCGGCAGCAGAATGCCAAAGGGGACTGGTCGCCCAAAAGCTTCTATAGAAATACGCTGAGGCAGGTTTACGCCCCGTGGGCGGGACCAGTTTATGCCACCGCTTCATCGGTGCTCGCCTTGACGGCCGCCGATCGCCGATTGGAGTTTCTCCAGCAGAAGCGGCGGTAGAACACTGGAATGGCACAACCATTGACCTGCCATTGGACATACAGAAGAATCCCGAACGAATGCCCCACCGGTTTGTCATCCTGCTCGCCGCTTTCAGCATCTTGAATTGCGATTCACGGGCGGCAAAACCGGCCCAGCGGATTCCGGCTGTTCCCGCGGGCAGTGAGGCGGTTGACCGGGCGGTTGAGCGCGGAGTTGGTTTTCTCATTTCCCGACTCAGCCCGACCGGGGCGATCATCGACGCCAATGGAGGGCCGCGTTTTGCAAATGTCTTTACCGGCCTGTCGTTCCTCGCGCTCGTTTCGGCGGGACATGAACCAGCCGATCCGACGCCGGAAGGATTCGCCCTGCGAATGAGCGAGGGGTTTCTTTTGCGCGAGGATCGCGTGGGAGGTTCGGGTTATCTGGGAGGCACCGACGGCTCAACCCTTCACGGACATAGCATCACCTGCATCGCGTTGGGGGAAGTGGCACGGCTCGGGCAGCCACGGGAGCAACGCAAGCTGGCGCGTCGGCGGTTCCAGGATGGCGTGAACTTCATCGCCAGCCGCGTGCGTGCGAATCAGGAGTTCGGATTCGAAAAGAGCCGCGACATTTCCAGCAGCATCAGTTGGGCCATCGGCGGATGGCAGAGTGTCGATCTTGCGATGTTTGAAGACTTCGGCCTGGGCAGCGTGCGTTCAGAAATGAATGCTATCGTTGGTGTTTACGAGATCAGGTGGACGCCTCGGGGCCGGCAATTGCGGCAGATCGAGCCTGCACTCTCCGCGGCGGGACTGTTGGCCATGAAAATTCGTGGCGTCCGAGGTGCTGGTTATGGGAACGCGCGGATCAGCCTTGCCGGTGGAACTTTCAAACATCACCTAGGGGATGTCATGGCGGCCTGGCTCGCCGCCCTCGATTCCGGGCGAACGTCGGCGAGGAGTTCGCGACCAGCCGGAACTTCAAACCTGGTTCAATGGCAGAAGCCCGGCGGCGACTGGCCGACCAAGGGCTATGACGGCAAAGTGACTGGACCAGTTTACGCCACGGCCTCGACCTTACTCGCCTTGACCGCAGCCGACCACCGTTTGGCGTTTCTCCAGCAGAAGCGGCGGTAGGACGGTCTTTAAGCGAAAAAGCAACTCATCCGGAACTGCCCCCAATTTCTTGTTCTTTGCTTCCCGGCCGTCTCCGCAAACGCGCTTTACAAGCCGGAGCGAACTCGTCAGATTCCAAGCGAGAGGATTCTTAAACAACACAGGCATTCCGCCGATTTCCGATGAAAAAACGCATTCCATTCCTCCTGCTTATGAGCGGGTTATTGATCACCGTCGTATTGGTCGCGCGCTTTCGACTACAGCAGAACGAGGAGTTGACGGAGGTCACGGAATTCAAGGTGCGTTTCATGCTCGCGAAGGACCTCATTGCCAAGCTCGAAGCGCAACTGGAAAAGCCAACTGACGGAAGCCTCATCAGTGAAGATGTGGCGATCGGTTTATTACGATCGGAGATTTATCAACTGCTCCGGGCGCGTCAGTTCGGAGAGTTGGATGATTTGGCCAACCATCTGCGCACCACGAATCTGAGATTGCCCAACAATTGGTCGTTGCTGGCCGTGTTCTACAACGCGGTGGACGGCTTTCCGGTAACGTCCTGGGACAAACATCTGGCCAGCCTGGACGAGTGGATTCAGTTGCGTCCGCAGTCCGTGACGCCCTTCGTCTGCAAAGGACGCGCATACATCAACTACGCGTGGGTGGCGCGCGGCTCGGGCTGGGCCAACTCAGTCACGCCAACGGGGTGGTTGTTATTTGGTTTACGGCTGAAGGATGCGGCGAAGGCGTTCGACGAAGCGGAACAGATTTCCGGAACCGAAACAGAGCTGCACGCGGCTCGCGTCATGCTGGCCAAGGGACAAGGGTGGCCGCGTGAACAGATGGAAAAATCGTTCAAACGGGCGGTGGATTTGGATCCAACCTACTACGATGTCTATGATCGCAAGGCGGACTATCTGCTGGATCGCTGGTACGGTGAAAAGGGGGACGTAGTGAGGTTTGCCCGGTCAGCCACTGACGACACGCCCGACGGCGATCCGACGCTGTTTGGTCGAATAATCAATGGCGTTGCGTGGGGCTACGGCGGGAGCGAATTGCGATGGCACCCACGCGATTCAGGCCCGGATGCCATTCGCTGGGACGAACTAAAGGCTTCGCATGAAAAGCTGATCGAACAATATCCCGATTCCATGGCAGCGCATCTCACCCATTGCTGGCATGCGGTGGCGCGTTTCGAACGTCCGTTGGTTCGCACACTCACGGAACGGTTGGGGAAGAACTTCGATCCCTCCTCAATGGTCAATCGCTGGGTGTATCCAACGTGGTGGGAATGGGCACGGGCCACCAACTCGCCGGTGGAGATTTTTCGACTGACCAACACAAAAATGGACGCGGCGGTCACCAGTTTCACCGCTCCGTTCATCGACGAAGGCAAGCGAGTTGCAGTGGGCTGCGCGGATGGCAACGTCGTCATAATGGATGCCGAAACGCTGAAAAAGTTGACCGTTTTGAAATGCGGCGGACAACCCGTCGGATCACTCGCTGTGTCGCCCGATGGAAGGATGCTGGCCGCGGGCAGCGTGACTTACCAGGGCTCGAGCGAGGGCGGCGGCGTATGGCTCTGGAATTGGGAGAATCGGCGTTTGGTGAAAGAGCTCCCCGTGGCCGGTTTCGTCCACAGCGTTGCTTTCGCGCCAGACGGAAAGTCCATCGTCGCTTCGGGCGGAAAGCACACGGCGGTCAGTCAATTGTCGAGAATCAAGCTTCCCGAGATCGCCATCGATACCGCGCAATGGGATGCCGAATTGAAGCCCGGGTGTGTTCGGTTTTCGCCCGACGGAAAAGTGGGCATTTATGGGTGGGGAGGCACCCTTGGTGTTTTCAGCGACCATCCCATGAATAATATCAACGAACTCTACAATGAGCCGCGTCTCGAATCGATTATTAACGATGCAGCCTTTACGCGGGACTCCCGCCATTTGGTGGTTGGCACCGCAAGAGATTTTGTGGCCGCCTACAGCATGGAAACGGGAGAACTTGGGGTGTTTGACACCACTTCATGGCAGGTACAACAACCCGCATCACCGAAGGAATTTGGCGGGATTCTCAGTCTGGCATTCTCAGCAGATGAGAAACACCTCTTTACGGGAGGAGTGGACTGCGCCATTTCCGTCTGGGAATTCCCGGCGCTGAAACGGGTCTTTGTCATGCCGGGCCATCTAAACGAAGTCATCTCGCTGACGGTTTCGCCGGACGGCAACCGCCTGCTTTCCGCCAGTCGCGATTTCAGTGTCATCATGTGGGACATCTCGAAGCTCAATCAAGGCGCCGGTGTCAGATAGTCAACGGTGGACTCCGCGGAAAAAAATTCTGGAATCCTGGAAAAACGAAAGGCACTTCTTGCCCACGCTCAGAGCAATGGGCTGAGACGCAATGCATTTGCATTCTCCGCAGTGTGAGTAACACTGTCGGCATGAGATTCCCCGGTCTTGTCGCGCTTCTCGTCGCTGTCTTCGCGTGGGCACCCCATGCAGCGGCGGCAGCGAATCACCCGAATGTCCTGCTCATCATCACCGATGACCAGGGCTTCGGCGATGTGGCTTCACATGGCAATCCGCATATTCACACGCCGGTGCACGATCAACTCGCCGCGTCCGGAGTGCGCTTTGATCGTTTTTACGTCAGCCCGGTCTGCGCTCCAACGCGGGCGAGCCTTTTGACCGGGCGTTACGATCTGCGCACGGGTGTCTTTGGCGTCACGCGCGGCTACGAAACCATGAGCGCGGATGAAGTGACGCTGGCGGAGGCCTTGAAGGCCGGCGGTTACCGAACGGGTGCCTTCGGTAAATGGCACAACGGCCGGCACATGCCCAATCATCCAAACGGTCAGGGCTTCGACGAATTCTTCGGCTTCTGCGGCGGACACTGGAACCGTTACTTCGACGCCAACCTCGAACACAACGGCGAACCGGTCGAAACGAAGGGTTACATCATCGATACACTCACGGACGAAGCGATGAAGTTCATCCAGACAAATCACGGCAAGCAGCCCTGGTTCTGCTACGTCCCCTACAACACACCGCATTCGCCGTGGCGCGTGCCGGACGAATACTGGAAGAAATACGCGGACAAGGATCTCGACGACATGGCCCGCTGCGCCTACGCGATGGTTGAAAACATCGACTCGAACATGGGTCGCCTGCTGGGCCTGCTCGACAAACTAAAAGCGACCGACAACACCATCGTGATTTTCATGACTGACAATGGCGCGAACAGCGACCGCTTCAACGCCGGCATGAAAGGCCGCAAAGGCTCCGTCGATGAAGGCGGTGTGCGCGTGCCCCTTTTCATCCGTTATCCGGGCGTCATCAAGCCCGAGACGAAGATTAGCGAGATCGCCGCTCACATCGATTTGTTTCCGACGCTGCTGGAATTGTGCGGCGTGCCGCGGCCCCGAACCGCGCCCCTGGATGGCGTCAGTCTGGTTCCGTTGTTGAATCGAACGGCGAAGAACTGGCCGGACCGGATGATTTTCACGGACCGGTTCACCGATCGTTCGACCCGGGAAAACCTGAAGGGCGCGGTTCGCACCCAGCGCTGGCGGGCGGTGCTGAGTCGGACCAAATGGTCGCTCTACGACATGCCCAGCGATCCCGGACAAAAGAACAATGTCGCCGCGGAGAATCCCGAGATTGTGAAACGATTCGCAACGGCCTACGACAAATGGCTGGAGGGAACGGGCGCGTGGAAACTCGACTATCATCCCATTCCCGTCGGTCACCCCGCGGGGCGCGCGGTGGAAGCGCCCGCGAATGAAGCAATGCAGCATCCGGCGCAGGGCAAGGGCATCAATTACAAGGGGTCGCCCGCCGGCTTCGCAAACACCTGGATTCGCGAATGGACCGATACCGAATCGTATCCGCACTGGAAACTCGATGTGTTGAACGACGGGCGCTACGCCGTCGAAATCAAATACACGCTGAGCGCTGAAAATGTCGGGACCAGGGTCGCGGTCGAGATCGGCGCTCAACGCGTTGAGGCAAGACTGGACTATGCCTTTGACCTCCCACTCGTCCACAAACCCAACCACGTCCTCCCCGCCGATGGCTACGAAGAAAAAGCCGCATGGAAGTGGGCGCATCTCGGCGAAGTCACCTTGAACAAAGGCGCGACCGAAATGAAAGTCCGCGCGCTGGACATACCGGGCAAAGGAACCATCGATCTCAAATCGGTTCGCTTGACCCGAGTGCAATAGGAATTCAAAGAAGTGTCGAACGTCAAAGCACAGCCACCGCTGACTGGCGACGCGTGTTGACGACAGAGTTAAAGGTTCTCATTGTCATTCAGATCCCGACTCGGGAGCGGTCAGCAGTTAGTCTGCTGCGCCTTGTGCGCCTTTGCTTTTCTTAGCAGCTTCGGTGCTGTCCGACGATCCCAAAGGCCGAGTTCTTCGGCGACACGATAGCCGGGATAGTCGGTCAGAATCCGAATGTTCGGAGAGTAGTAGCGGTAATAGAACGTCCAGTAATTCAAGATTCGGTGGTTCAGTGCACGAAGCGATATTTGATTCTCCTCGGCGTAGTGTTCCATGATGGGCTTCCAGTCATCTGTGAGGGTATCGCCGACAGCCTCAAGAACCTGGATAACGTAATCCCCAAGGAGGGCGGCAAGATAGGGTGCAGTCCAAGAGGAAGGATGCTCGCACAAGATCCTCGCCCAATACTCTCGCTGATGCCCATCGTGATGCCGTGTCATGAAAGAGGCGAAAATGGCCTGCTCTGTCGAAGTCAGTCCTTCAATGTCCGAGATGCCAGCTGGAGGAAAATATACGCGATACGGGATCGACACGAACTCACCGTCTACTAGCACTTCTCGGCCCGGATCCACAAAGGGCTCGTGAGGTGCAATTCCCGCCGACCCAAGAGCTACAGCTACGGCATCCCGAAGCCGCTCTGGGAACGCCGAGCGGATGAGAGACTTTGAGGTCGTGGAGTGCTGTTTCTTGGTGAACCACACTGGGCCAGTTTTTTTGGGCGAACAAGTTATTCTATAGTTTCTAGGATTCCAGGCGTTTACCTGGTAATTGTCAAGCGATCCGGCGGTTTCTCTTCTTGTGTTCCTTAACAAGCAAAGGATAGGTAGCTTCTCTGATTCGTCGCGGCAGGACACCTTTGCGTCCCGTTCTGCACTGCGTTCCCGGCACGGTCCCCATTAACATCACATGGATTAACGCCCGGTCCGGTCCGTTGGCAATCCGTTTTCCGGGCCATCGCAACGGGTGGCAGCCAACATCAGGAGGCTCACTTCAAATTGCCGGAACAAGATCAGAGCCTCCTGATGTCGGCTGCTACGGCAGAGGAATCCTGCCTGCAATGGCACATGGCTGACAATTAGCGCGATCGCAATCCCCTGCAGGCGAGACGCTCGCGCTACGAGTGCCGCTTACTTGTCATCATCGTCAGCATTGAAGTCCGACGGAGCGCGGACGGTGACGGTGGGAGGCTTGCCGTAAAGGATGCGCGTGTGACCGTCGGCGTCCAGACCGTCGAGAAGCCTGGCGTAGTACGAGCGATATTTGCGAATGCGTTCCCTGGCTCCATTCCGTTTGGCGCCGGCTTCCTGATAATATTTCTTGTCCTTCGCGTCGCCCATCCAAGCCAGTAGACGTCCAGCAAAAACCACTGCCCCTACCATGTGGGTAGTCAGAGTCAGGCAGTGGAAGATTGCCTGAGCCACCAAAGCTGTCGAAGGGTTCCTCCGAACCCGTTGGCTGGACCTCCAGCTCCGCGCCTGACAGCGAACGCAAGCCGTGACCGTGCCGTGCGGCAAGCCGCACTCCAACCGGCGCTTTCAATCATGCAATGCGCCAATCAGGAATCTGGAGGATCCTTTTGAACAAAAACAAAAAAGCGGCTCCCGGATTCGGGAGCCGCTTGTAGGCAATCATGCCGACTAATACTCCGATGGACCTGCCGTGCCACCAGTGATTTTCTCGGTTTCAATCTCAACCGGTTTGTAGCCGCCTATGCCCTTGAAGTAGAGCATCAAGAGCAGATAGAGCGCGGCCATGGTCGCCGGAATGAATGAATCGGCAACGAGCGTATCGCGATCGCCCTTCTGGTCGGCCGCAACAACTGCCGCCTGGACCTCGGATTTGGTCTCCGCTTTTTTGGCCTCACCCAGTTTTGTTCCGTCGAGTCCGTTTACATCACTGAAAATCAGGAATTTACTCGTGCTCGTTGCCTTGTATTCAGCGTAGGCAGCCGGATTCGTCTTCTGAAGTTCCTCACTCGAAAACCGGTCCTTGGCGTAACCGAGACCGGGCGAACCGATCAAACCGGCCGACATCATGCCGATGCCGCCCATGATTGAAATGGCAACCGCACCCGTGCGCGGATATCGGTCGGAGGCGACGGCCAGCATGGTTGGCCAGAAGAAGGTTTTTCCAATGGCGTAAACCGTGAGGGCAAGGAACGCACCCACAAACGTTTCAATGGCGCTGGCGAGATTCAAGCCGATCGCCGCCAACACGGAGCAGACGAACAACAGTCCCACCGGTGAGATTTTCAGGTTCTTCTCGATGAAGTGGGCGCAGAAGCGCAGGGCAAACATCACCGACGAAGTCCAGATAAACAGAAACTTGCCTTGTTCAGAGGTTAGAATGTTACCCGTGATGTTCTGAATCCAACCGTCCGTGCCCAGTTCCACTGCGCCAACCAGGGCGTGAATAACGAAAAGAACGAACAGGATAAATGCACCCATTGAAAACTGGGTCATGAAGCCCACGACGATCAGCAAGGCTCCACCCACCGCATATGAAAGCCCCTCTGACATACCGAGCGTATTGTTGCAGAAGAGTGCCAACAGTCCGCAGATGACCAGTCCGCCCAGAATTCCCACATCCTTAAGCATCTGTCCCAAGCTGAGACCTTTCTCGGCGGCTTCGGATTTCGGATATTTCTGCCCCCAGAACATGACGCCATAAGCAACCGTAGGAATCAGATAGAGCGACAACTGAAGCTTCCAGCCCAACTGCATCTTGTCATCCAGCACCCAGCCGCAAACCGCGCCAAGAATCAGACCGGCCGGCCAGCTCGCATGCAGGATGTTGAGGTAATGAGTGCGTTGTTTCGGGAAGAGCGTAGCAACGAGTGGATTCGCCACCGCCTCCAGTGTTCCATTCGCATAGGCGAAAATAAACATGCCCCACTTCAACATGACGAAGGCATTGTCGGGGCCGGAGGCACCGAAGGTAACGATCGCGGAAAGTACGTGACAGGCGAAGGCGAGAATAACCAGTTTGCCGTAACCGAATTTGTCACACAGCACACCGCCGACGATGATTCCAAAACAGAAGCCTGAGAAACCGGCACCGCCAATAGCACCGAGCTGGGCACCGGTGAAGCCGTATTCTGAGCCCCAGTTGTCAAAAATACCGCCGCGGATGGCGAAACCGACACCGGCTGCCAAAATGGCCATGAAGCCGGCCCAGAGCAGCCGCATTGCGTGCGCATCCGGTTTGGCGTCACCTTTGTTACTCTCAGGAGCCTTGTCCGGGGCATTATCGTTCTTTTGTTCTTCGCTCATAATCTGTGGGGTTTCGTATCGTGGAATGGTTGATGGTTAAAGGGAAAAATCGGGCAGGTTGACAATCTTGCCGCCCTGCTCGGCGGATTGATGGGCGCAAATACCGACGCATGTCCAATTGGCGGCCGTCTTCGCATTCGGCCAAGGGTCGCGATCCTCGACCAGCGCACTCAGGAATTCATTGACCATGTGCGGATGACTACCGCCATGGCCCGCCCCTTGCAGAAACGACAGATGATCGGAGTCCTCAATGGATTGGGTGAACTTCCGCAGCGGCTCGGGGAGCAGGTGGGCAAAGTCCGGCACTTCGACTTTTTCGGGAATCTCCGGCTCCGGCCGCTTCGCCACATGGAGGATATGCGGCTCGTTCTCGACGAGGGTCCATTCAAAGCTCTTCTTGCTCCCGTAAATGTCGATGCTCTCGCGGTATTGCCGGGCCACGTCATACAGGAACCGCCAGATATG
>CALBIE010000484.1 GCA_937893495.1 uncultured Verrucomicrobiales bacterium
TACAGTTCACGGGTTCAAAGCGCGAAGTTCCTTTTCGGCGAAATCTCTCCCTGAGAGCGAGGCCTGCGACGAGCTCAACCGAGTCGATTGAGGTGAGGGGGAAGCCCGCAGTCAATCACCCAAAAAGCCGCCCCCGTTTGGAGACTGCCGTAAAAGTCGATCTTCGGGAGGCTCTCCGGCAGAGCCGGTGGTTTACCGATTGAAGCGATGACGCCGGTAAAACAAATTCCAAAAGGCCGAGCCCGACCGGACAGGCGAGTGCATCAGCGCCTGTCCGAAAAGGATGTCAGGCCCCCTGGAAAATGCTGTTCCGCGTCCCAAACGGGTTGATCACGTAATTCGGATTGACCTCGTCATGACACCACTCCCCATCGACCACAAATTTGTATTCGTGATCGTTGCGGTCCAATTTCAAAGTCGCATCCCACGTGCCGTTGCGATCCGCTTTCAACGGATGGCTCGTCGGGTTCCAATCATTGAACGTGCCGGCAATAAAAACCTGCTGCGCATCGGATACCCGATGCTGAACCTTGATTTCATGCTTTATCGGCACAGTAGTCTTTTTCGCTGCGGTTTTCTTTCCGGGGCTGACCGCCCGCGCACCGGACGCCCGGGGCTGAACCTTGACCTCATGCTTTTGCGGCGCAGTGGTCTTTTTCGTCGCGGTATTCTTCCCGGGTCTGGATTGAGTCGGTTTCTTCATTGTGGATTCGTTGTGATTTCAGATCGTCTGACAGCTTTGACTGACCGCCGCGAAAGCCGGAGCAAATTCCCCTGCCCCTTCGCCGCCGCGGAGCGGATTTCGTCACACGAAATCGTGTTCCAGGTCGCGCACGACGAGCACGGGACACGGGGCGTGGCGGATAATCTTCTCGGCATTGCTCCCCATCAGGAAATGTTTCAAGCCGGTGTGCCCGTGGGTGGTCACGATGAGCAGGTCGATGTTTTCCTTCCGGGCATAGTTTACGATCTCGACATACGGGTTACCGGTCATCACACAGTTACGCCATTCGACGGCGTCTGGAATCAGGCGCTCTCCAGCCTCCTGTGACTGCTGCCGCGCCAACTTGGCGACCAGTTCATTCTGCTCGAAAGAATACTGCGGAATAGCCAGGGCATCCGGATATATCGTCGGTTCGTTCACTCGAATCGTATCGATTCTGGCACCGAACAATTCGGCAAGACTAGCCGCATAAGTCAGGGCCTTCAGCGCGGCGTCTGAACCGTCCAGAGGCACCAGAATCCGTTTGATATTGACTGATTTCGCGCGCCTGATCGTGGGCGTCTTCACCTTTGGTGACGGGCTCGATTTACGAGGAGAAATTGCGATTTTCATTTTCTACACCTTGTTGATATTACCAACAGATTACGTTCTTCACTGGTTTCGATCTTTCACCGGGCCTGAAGCGCGAAAAATTGATTCGGATCAAGCCGTTCCGGTCACCGCGAGACTGTCCCGGTAGGCGGAGGGCGAGTAGCCGACCGTTCGTTTGAAAACGCGGTTGAAATGCGTCAGCGATTGAAAACCCACCTCGTAGGCAGTGCAACTGATCCGGGCGTGTTGACTGTGCAGTTTATTCTTCGCCTGTTCGATTCGGGTACGCGTAAGTATTTCGGTGAACGTGACGCCCTGCCTGGCCTTGAGCAGTTTGCACAGGTAAAACAAGTTCACGCCACAGTGAGATGCCACGTCTCCCAGGGAGATATCCTCCATGTAGTTTTCCGCAATGAACCGGCGCGCCCGGGCGACAATGGGATGCTCCTCCGGATCGCGTTGAAGCACGATTGAATTCGCCAGGAGGGCGACGTGCTGAGCAAAGAGTTTCAGGAGCGAGACGACCGACATATATTTGTGCTTGTCCCACACTGGAGTCTGGAGAAATTTTTCCCTCGCCTCCCGCGAATCAATGTCGGCATCCAGCCGGGTCAAGCGCTTCGCCGCCTTGCCAAAGCCGCTCTGCCCGTTAGTACCCTGCCGCACCTGCCCGGTTTGCAGGTAGCCAATCGTCTGTTCACCGATTTTCACCGGCACGGCCGTTTCGAAAAGTCCCATGGGACATCGAATTGTCACCGGATGATCGACCGCGCGATCACAAAGTTCCTTTTGCGCGACCAGACACCCGGAACAAGTCCCGTTGTCTCCGGCCAGCATCTTGCAGAATCCATTCTGCCGCTCATGTCCCTGATGCGCCACCTGCCAGAACTCCAGCGGCCGAAACGCCAATGGCATTCCCGTCGTCTGGCAGAAGGCCCGTTCATACTCCTGATAAAGGGCTGACTTGATCAACAGGCTGATCAGGTCCCGGTTACTTTTGTCCGTCATGTTGGAGGTCATAATATTGAACCGGACTGTTGCGTGTTGAGCCCTCTCTCATTGACCGATGCCGGCGGAAACTCGTTCCGATCCGGGGCCGGCGCGCGAAAGCAATGAACATACGACTCGCCCTGTGCCGGCGCGTCCAGTGTCTGCGGGTCATTGGTTGAAACCGGAAACGCCGTATGAATAAAATCAGCACCATGCCGCCGAGCGACCTGATTCAGATAGAGGTAACCGGGCGACGGCGCTTCATCCGCGCTTCGTTCGTTGTTCAGCATAACGGCCAATCCAAAGTAGCCGTCTTCCAGATGGTCTTCCCAGAGTCCGATCCATAATTTGATCGCCGGTGGCAGGTCGCCGTCAGCCGCAGTGGCGAAGAAAACCAGATCGGCCGCCGCCGCCTCCTGCGCGGCAATCTTGCCAAGGGAAGCATTCTGAATCTGCTCGAAGCTCCAGAAGCGCAGATTGAATTTTTGATCGCCCAGATTGCGTTCGGTACTCAACAGCGCCTCGTGCGCGGTATGCCCCGTGGCAAAGTCATCGAACACCACCAGAACGTTTAAATGAATCGGCGAGACCGGGTTCCTATCGCCGCATCCTTGAACGGGTATCTGCTTGGTCATGTCCAAAGCATGCCAGATTGCCTGAATCCGGGTATTGGCACTCTTCCTAAAGGCGTCTAAAGGATTACTTTAGTCCGTATTCCGAAGTTGGGGAGCACACCCGCCTCGGGTGTGACTGGCCGCGCCTCGCGGCCAGCGTTTTGCGCGCGGCGTGAATAGTTTGACGATCCTATCTGCAAATCCAGCACACGGTATTGCCTCCTCTCCATGAACCGGATGACGGAGCGCCGGCTTGCAGCCGGCTTAAACCGTTGC
>CALBIE010000485.1 GCA_937893495.1 uncultured Verrucomicrobiales bacterium
TGGTGCGCGATAAACTGGAGCTCGATTCGGAGTTCATTCATTGGCAGGATGATTTTTCCGTGTCGGAAGGCGCGGAGATTGTCATCAACGGCACGTCGATTGGCCTGTATGACGGTGAGGCTCGATTGGCATTGGATGTGGACTCGTTGCAGCCCACTATGGTGGTTGCGGACGTCGTGTTCAGCCCGCCGCAAACGCGCTTACTGCGTGATGCTGCCGCCCGCGGATGCCAGACGCTTGATGGGCTGGGAATGCTGGTCAATCAGGGCGTCATCGGCGTAAAGTACTGGACGGGGATAGACCCGGATGCGGCGGTAATGCGCCAGACGCTTGAAGAAATTTTCACCAACTAGAAAGCAGAAAATATGAAAAATCACTATTCACTGATAATAGCGATCGGTTTGCTCGTTTCGATCGAATCTGTGTCCGCACAAAGGGCTGTGACGTCAACCCGCAATGGCCAGTCATGCTGGGTCATAAAATCGGGACAGGTGGAACTCGCCATTACCAAACTGGGTGGGCACATGGCACCGGTCACCTTTTACCGTGACAGCCCGTCGCCCATCGCGCCTTACTACATCAGCCCGTGGCAGGGAGAGACTCACGATTATCCGGTGCCGGTTCTGGTGCCATTGCGCGGCGACTTCTTCTGCATGCCCTTTGGCGGGAACGGGGACGCCTATAAGGGTGAGCAGCATCCACCCCATGGAGAAACGTCTGGCAGTCTGTGGAATTTTACTGGGGTCAATCAAGACGGTCCCGTCACGACGTTGTCGCTGGAACTGAATACCAAGGCGCGCGCTGGAAAAGTAACCAAGAGAATTCACCTGCTCGAAGGGCAGAATGTCGTTTATACGTCGCATGTTATCGATGGATTCAAGGGCAAGACGTCTTTGGGGCATCATGCGACGCTGGCGATGCCGGAAAAGGAAGGCGCTTTCAAGATCTCACACAGCCCGATTGTCTTCGGCATGTCGAACCCGACGCAGTTCTCCAACCCGGCCAACGGGGAATATCAACAGCTCGCAATCGGGCAACAGTTCACCAGCCTTTCGGCGGTTCCGTCGATATTCAAGAATGCGCCGGATGTGGATTGCTCACGGTTGCCGCAGAAAAAAGGCTATGCCGATTTGCTGATGATCTTTCCGTCGGACACCGGCGGCAAACCCGCCTGGTTGACCGCGGTGCGGGAGGATGAAGGCTGGCTCTGGTTCTCATTGAAAGATCCGAAAGTGCAGACCGCGACCGTTTTCTGGCTGGAAAATCATGGCCGACACACGCTGCCGTGGTATGGAAGAAACAACTGCGTGGGTATGGAGGATGTCACGGCGTTTTTTGCCGATGGTTTGAAACCTTCTGCCGGCAATAATCTGCTGGCTCAGATGGGTATCAAGACCGCGCATGAACTCGATGGCTCCAAACCGTTTGTCGTGAATTACATTCAGGGCGTCGTAAAAATTCCGGCCGGTTTCAAGGAAGTGCGAAATGTCGAATTCGCGGGCGGGATCGTTACATTTGTATCCACGACCGGTCATCGGGTGATCGCAGCCGTGCGGCATGAGTTTCTGAAGAATGGTCAGTTTTAGGTCGAGTTTAAGTTGACCGGTTGTCTGGGTTTCGCCGCCAGTTTCTGAATGGGGAGCACACGCGGCCCGCGTGTCGTTTCCGGCGGCTCGCCAGACACTGAAAGGCGCGTGGGTTTCAGTGCCCTCTCAAATTGGTAACTGGCAGGCGGATACCTGGAACATCCCGGCGGGCCGCCCGGATGAACAGCCGGGCCGGCTGTGCTCCCCACTGTAGCGCAGGCGTCTCGCCTGCATTGCGCGTTCGATTGCAAATGATTGAGTGAGAATGTCAGAAATTCAGCGCATCAAGACAGCCTTTCCGCTCCTCGAAATGCGGAACGTCTCGAAGACGTTTCCCGGGGTGAAGGCGTTGCAGGATGTCAGCCTGACGCTGGCCAAGGGCGAGGTGCTGGCGTTGCTCGGTGAGAATGGCGCGGGAAAGAGCACGTTGATGAAAGTTCTCGGAGGCGCGCATCGGCCCGATTCGGGGGAAATCCTGATCGATGGAAAATCGTTGGAAATCCATTCGCCGCATGAATCTCAATCCGCAGGCATTGCGATTATTTACCAGGAGTTCAATCTCGTTCCCGGGCTCTCGGCGGCGGACAATATCTTTCTCGGGCAGGAAAAGACGCGGGCCGGTTTCATTGCCCGGGGCGAAGAACGACGAAAAGCCGCTGAGTTGTTCAAACGATTGGAGATTGAGATCAATCCGGACGAGTTATGCCGCAACCTGACCGTCGCGCAGCAACAAATCGTCGAGATAGCCAAGGCACTTTCGCTGGATGCCCGCATCCTCGTGATGGATGAACCGAGTGCCGCGCTGACGACCCGTGAAGTCGAACGATTGTACGCTATTATCCGCGAGTTAAAGTCACAGGGGATTGGCATCGTTTACATCAGCCATCGGTTGGAGGAGATTTTTCTGGCCTGCGACCGTATCTCGGTTCTGCGCGACGGGCGTAACGTCGGTGAGAAACGGGTCGATGAAGTGACGCGCAAAGGCTTGATTGAGATGATGGTCGGGCGGGAATTGAAGGACGAGTTTCCGCCGCGTGAATCCCACATCGGCAAGCCGCGCCTTGAAGTAAAGGGCTTGAAACGGGGCAAGGCGGTGCGGGACGTTTCTTTTGAAGTCAGGGCCGGGGAAATTCTGGGAATGACGGGTCTTGTGGGCGCGGGTCGGACCGAGACCGTTCGCTTGATTTTTGGCGCTGACAAGCGCGAGGCGGGACAGATTATTCTGGATGGTAAAGAACTCCGCCTTCGCAACCCGCGCGACGCGATTGCCGCGCGTATCGGTCTGCTTACCGAAGACCGAAAGCTTCAGGGCCTTGTGCTGCTGCATTCCGTACGGGAAAACTTCGCCCTGCCGAATCTGGATTGGCTGTCGAGTTTTGGATTTGTGAATCAGAAACAGGAACGGGTTTCTTTTGCCGGCTATGTGGACAGCTTGAAAATCAAGATTCCACACCAGGAGCAGCCGACCAGGAATCTTTCCGGCGGAAATCAGCAGAAGATCGTGTTGGCCAAGTGGTTGGCGCGGAATTGTGAAGTCCTGATTTTCGACGAACCGACCCGGGGAATCGATGTCGGTGCCAAATATGAAATTTATTGCCTGATGAATGAACTCGCCGCCAAAGGCAAGTGCATCATCATGATCAGTTCGGAACTCCCGGAGATACTGGGCCTGTCCGACCGCATTCTCGTCATGCACGAGGGCCGGATTACAGGTGAAATTTCAGATATGAAAAACGCCACGCAAGAGCAGATCATGGACCTTGCTGTGAAGTAGGCGGGGCCGAGTTCACTGTGAACTGTGATTTGTGATCTGAATTAGAATGAACCGTCTCCTTAAAGACTACGGAATGTTCCTCGTGCTGCTGTTGCTGTGCGGATTCTTCAGTGTCATCACGCAGACCGAACAGCATCCGACCGGTGAGGGTGGTGCGAGCGTTCTGGCCAGGCAAATTAAGAAGCAATTCCCACAGGGTGTCTCCGTGATGGTGACCGCGCGAAATCACGACGAGGATCGCGCCTTTGCCGGGCGATTGAAAACATTACTGGAGAAAGACGGTTTTCAAGTGGTTGCGGTCGTCAACGGCGAACCGGCCGACGCTCGAAAGGCGTTGGAGCGATTGGCCGGATTGAAGCAAAAGCTGGACGTGATTGCGGGTAATCAGGTCGCTGCCACCTGGTTGGTATTTGCGGATTTGAAAAAGGACTTTCCGTCGCTCGGTTCACCGCAGGTCGTCATGCCAAAGAGTTATCGGTGGCCCAATTTCCTGAAGAAAGACAACTTGCTTAACATTTCCAATCAAATTGCGGTCATTGCCATTCTGGCCATTGGAATGACCATGGTCATCATCACCGCCGGGATTGATCTGTCGGTCGGGAGCCTGATTGCCTTTTCGGCGGTCGTGTCCTGCTGGCTGATTCGTTCGATGGCCGGTGGTCTTGAGGCGACGGTCATGGGAATGACGTTGGCTTGCGCTGCCGGTATTGTCGCTTGTGGGCTTGTGGGGCTATTTACGGGATTGATGGTGACGCAGTTTCGAGTGCCGCCGTTCATTGTGACGCTGGGGATGATGCTGGTCGCCAGTGGGTTGGCTTACATCATTGCGGAGGGGCAATCGGTTTATCAAGTGCCGGATTCGTTTGTCTGGCTGGGACGTGGAGCGGACTTCTTTTCGATTCCCAATGCGGTCTTGCTGATGCTCGGTTTGTACATCCTGGCGCATTATTTGATGTCGAAAATGAAGATGGGTCGATTTCTCTATGCAGTGGGAGGTAATCCGGAAGCGGCACGATTGTCGGGTGTTCCGGTCAACCGGGTGTTGCTGTTTGCGTATGTGTGTTCCGGGTTGCTCGCCGGCCTTGGGGGGGTGGTGATGGCGTCTCAGTTAAAAAGTGGTTCGCCGACTTACGGCCAAATGTACGAACTCTACACCATAGCGGCGGTTGTGGTGGGTGGGACCAGTCTGGCGGGAGGCGAAGGAAAGATGTTCGGAACGCTTATTGGCGCATTCATCATCGCCGTCATCCAGAACGGAATGAACCTGACCAACGTCGAGCCCTACACCCAGAAGGTCGTTTTGGGGCTGGTAATTCTCGCGGCAGTCCTGCTCGACAAGTTCAAGCAGGGCGGTTGGCGGTTTCATCGGTGACGACATACGAGTCTCCTGAAACCATTTCAATGGCGCGAGCGTCTGTCTCATCGTTGATTTTTTCAAATGATTCGGTTATACGCTGACTCAGCGATGCCTACGGTCGAAGAACCGGCTTGCCGGATGGAGATTGAGATTCCCGCTCAACCCACGAACACCTCGTGCGGTCAGACGTGCCTCCATGCCGTGTACAAGTACTGGCGGCGCGAGATTCCGATTGAGCAGTTGATCGAGGAGGTTCCGACGGTCGAAGGAGGCGGGACCATTGCGGTTCACCTTGGACTGGACGCATTGCGAAGGGGCTACGACGCCCGCCTTTACACCTACAACCTGCCGGTGTTTGACCCGACCTGGTTTGTGCCTAAACGACAGAACCTGCGTGAAAAGCTGAAGGCTGAATTGCTCGTCAGAAAGGGCAAACGCCGGGGCGCCATCCGGGCGTATCTGGATTTTATCGAGGCCGGCGGCGACATCCGCTTTGAAGATTTGACACCCGGTCTGATTCGCCGGCTGCTGCGCAGGCATGGCCCGGTGTTGACCGGGCTGAGTTCCACCTACCTTTACCGGGACAAGCGCGAGAATCCCAACACCTGTGAGGATGACGATATCGGTGGCGAACCCGCCGGGCATTTTGTGGTTCTCTCCGGCTACCATCCCGGTGAAGGCACCGTGAGCGTGTCCGATCCCTACGACGCCAATCCCTTGTCGGAACTGCGCGAGTATGACGTTCCCATCGCCCGCCTCATCAACGCCATCTTGCTGGGGGTGCTTACCTACGATGGTAACCTGCTGGTAATTCAGCCTCGAAAAAGCTCTTAGATGCCCACAAATCTGTTCGTCGTAAACCAACCCGAACGTTGGCCCTTCAAGATTCCCGGCGCGGAGGTCGTCGCCGCGCGTCAATACCTGACCGACTCGAAATACGCGTCCATGCGAAACTGCCGCGTGTTCAACGTGTGCCGGTCGTATCGCTATCAGTCGCTTGGTTATTACGTCTCACTCCTCGCGGAAGCGCGCGGCCATAAGCCGCTGCCGCGCATTTCCACGATTCAGGACCTCAAATCGCAGTCCCTAATCAAGGTCGTCTCCGAAGATCTGGAGGAACTGATCAAGAAATCCCTCGCGCATCTGCAGAGCGAGGCATTCGTCCTGTCCATCTACTTCTCCCGAAACCTCGCGAAGCACTACGACCGGCTCAGCCGCGAACTGTTCAACCTCTTTCCCGCCCCGTTGCTTCGCGCCGAGTTCAAAAAAGGCGCCAATGGCTGGGTGTTGACCAACATCAACGCAATCAGCAACCAGGATGTGCCCGACAATCACCGCGAAAGCATCGCGGAACTCGCCACGACCTATTTCTCTCGGAATTCCCGCCATCCTCGCCGCAAATCGCCGCCGCGTTTCAGCATGGCCATCCTCGTGGACAAGGACGATCCCACGCCGCCGTCCGACAGCAAGGCCATCGACCGGTTCGTGCGCGCGGCCGAGGCGGTTGACATCTCCGTCGATATCGTCGGAAAGGATGATTACGGCTCCTTGAGCGAATACGACGCCTTGTTCATCCGCTCGACGACGGCCGTGAATAATCACACGTATCGTTGGGCCCGTCGCGCGGAAGCCGAGGGCATGGTTGTGATTGACGACCCCGAATCCATTGTCAAATGCACCAACAAGGTCTTCCTGGCCGAGTTGCTCAACCGTCACGACGTTGCCACGCCGCGCACCGAAATCCTGCACCGCGACAACGTGGTTCAGGTCATGAAGTCGCTCGGGCTCCCGATGGTGCTGAAACAACCGGACTCGGCCTTTTCTCTTGGCGTCGTGAAAGTCAAGACCGAGGACGAATACCGCAAGACGGTGGACGATTTGCTCGACAAGTCGGACCTGCTCGTCGCGCAGGAATTCGCGCCCACCGACTTCGACTGGCGCATCGGCATTATCGACCAGCGCCCACTCTATGCCTGCAAGTACAAGATGGCCCGAGGGCACTGGCAGATTTACAACAATGAGAAGAAGGGTAACACCGGCCACATGGGTGGCTGGGAAACCATGCCCGTCGAAATTGTGCCCAAGAAAGTCGTCAAGGCGGCTCTCAAGGCCGCGAATCTCATTGGCAACGGACTTTACGGCGTGGATCTGAAACAGATTGGCAAGGAAGCCGTGGTCATCGAGGTCAACGACAACCCTAGCCTGGAGTCGGATGTCGAAGACCAGATGATTCGTGGCTACCTCTACGAGCGAATCATGGAAGTGTTCCTCAAGCGCATGGAGGCCATCCGCGAGCCGCGCAATTCCGACTGATATTTCGATGAAGATTTTCCCACTCTTTACCCGGTTCGGTGTCGAGCTGGAGTACATGATCGTCGATACTGAAACCCTCGACATCCGCACCATCGCCGACCAGTTGATCGAATCGGAGGCGGGCGGTCTTGAGCAGGACGTCAACCGCGGGCCGGTGGACTGGTCCAACGAACTGGCACTGCACGTCATCGAAATGAAGACCGCGAAACCCGTCCCAAAACTGGCCGGGCTCGCGGAAAACTTTCAGGCCGAAGTCAACTACATCAACTCCTGGCTGGCGACCAAGGGCTGCCGTTTGCTGCCCACTGCAATGCATCCGTGGATGAACCCGCATCGCGAAAGCCGCCTTTGGCCGCACGGCGATCGCGAGATTTACGAAACCTTCCATCGCATTTTTGACTGCTGCGGACATGGATGGACGAATCTGCAATCGGTGCACCTCAATCTGCCGTTTGCCGACGATGCGGAGTTTGTCCGCCTGCACGCCGCCATCCGCCTGATTCTCCCGTTGCTGCCAGCGCTTGCCGCGAGTTCACCGTTTGTGGATGGCAAACGCGCGCCGAATCTCGACCAGCGTCTGGAGACGTATCGCCATAATTGCCGCCGAATTCCATCGGTGTCCGGTCGCGTGATTCCCGAGGCGGTTCGGGGCGAGGCGGATTACGAAAGGAAGATTCTAAAGAAAATCGAAAAAGATGTCCGGCCGTTCGACGGCGCGGGTGTGTTGGAAGCGGAATGGACCAACGCCCGGGGCGCCATCGCGCGCTTCTGCCGGAACACCATCGAAATCCGCGTGCTCGATATTCAGGAATGTCCGGCGGCGGATGTGGCGGTGCTACAACTCATCGAAGGCGTGCTGCGAAAGCTGGTCGTGGAAGGAGATTGGGAGGCGCAGTCAAAAATTTCGACGCCGGCGCTGGAGAAGATTCTCCTCGCCGTTGTCCGCGACGCGGACGAAACGGTCATCGACAACCGGGCGTATCTCCGGTTGCTGGGGATCGAGAAAGGTGACTCCATCAAAGCCAGCGAAATCTGGCGATCTCTCCTTGGTTGGACCGGGATCGACAAGTTGAAATCGAATGACCCGTTGAAGACGATATTGACTAAAGGTCCGCTCGCCCGACGGTTGCATCGCGCTGCGGGCGCGCGGGTGAACCGCAATGGTTTGAGGGAACTCTACGGTCAACTCGCCGACTGTCTCGCGCAGGGGAAGCTGTTTGATGCTTAGCGACGAAGATGCACGGCGAACGCCCCACGTAGCGCAGGCGTCCCGCCTGCATGCGGCGCATGTTGGCACAGGCGCCGTGGGATCATCTGTGCGGGGGCGATTGGAACGCAAGACCGCGCCATCATGCCGGATCCGAGAACGCTCCTTGGCAGATGACGCCTTGGTGCAGTCTGAAAGCCTGCGCCACGAACGCCGGCGCTCGCGCTGGCAAAGCACGTGTTGACGTTCACCCATGACCAAACCTATCCGCCTGCTGGTCACCTGCGAGCACGCCACCAATCACGTGCCGGCTTCCCTGCGTCGGCGGGTGGCAATCCCTCCTGAAATCCTTGAATCCCATTGCGGCTGGGATCCGGGCACCAAGGAATTGGCCCGTAAGTTGGCCCGGCGTTTCGATGTCGATCTCGTGGAGGGGGAAGTTTCCCGGCTCATCATCGAGATGAACCGTTCCCTGACCCATCCGAAACTGTGGTCCGAGTTCATCCGGGCGCTCGACCGCGAGGAAAAGGACGCGTTGATTGAGCGCTACCACCGGCCCTATCGGGCGCGGGTGATGGAATCGATTGAGGGTGCCATCGGGCGCGGCGAAAAGTTGTTTCACCTCTCCTTGCATTCCTTCACCCCGGTCTTCGATGGCGTCACTCGGAACGTGGACATCGGCCTGCTGTTTGATC
>CALBIE010000486.1 GCA_937893495.1 uncultured Verrucomicrobiales bacterium
TTGAGGGTCGGCTCAGCCTTCAGGAAGGTGCGGGCTTCCGTCTGGAACTGGGCGGTGGGAAGACGCGCAATCTTCGCCCGGCGGACATTCGCAAAGTACGTTTTCAGTCAACGGATGCGGTCTGGGCGGAGCAATACCTGAAGAACCAGGAGTTTGAAGGCGGTCTGGTGGGGACGTATTTTGAAGGAACGGGTTTTGAAAAGGAGTTCCAAACCCGGACGGACGCGCGGATTGATTTCAACTGGGGCGGAGGCGAGCCGTTACCCGGGTGGCGGCGCGACGAATTCAGCATTCGCTGGGTTGGAAAACTCGCAGTTCCGAAAAGCGGCGCCTACAAGTTTTTCGTGCTGTCGGACGATGGAGTCCGACTGTGGATCAAGGGTCAAAAGCTCATCGACAAGTGGGTGGATCAGACAATGGAGCATTCAGGGAGCATTGAACTGAAGGAAGGTGAGCAGTGCGATCTCAAACTGGAGTATTACGAAAACAGCGGCGAGGCGGTTGTCAAATTGCTGTGGGATGGACCGGGGTTCGATAAGCGGGTTATACCACGGGAGAATCTCCTGCCGCCGGAACCGAAGGCATTGGAGCGGGAATGGGTGGATCTGAAGCACATCGGCCTCGAGCCGGGTGTCGTACTGCGCGACGGAACCGTGTTGGTCGCGCCGGTCAAGCAGGCCAACGACACGGCGGTGGTGTTGGGTGCGCCATTTGACGGGCTGACTTTATCCACCTTCAATGTCGCCCGAATTGTGTTCCGGGAAATCCCCAGACAGGTGGCAGCCCGGGCGGTGGATACCCGCAAAGGCGCGCTGTTGGTGGGTGGTGATTTTGTGGACGGCGAATTCAAATCACTGGAGCGCAACGTGCTGAAAGTCAGTTCGGTCCTGTTTGGCTACAAGACGCTTGATACCAAGTACGAAACGCTCGCCCTGCAACTGCGCCGGCCGGCAGTCGAGAGTCCGAAGTATCGGGTCGTGACGCTCGATGGCACGGTGGTGCTCGGCGAGGCAATCGCTTTTGGTCGTGATGCCATCCGGGTGATGAGCCCGGTGGTTAAGGAGATTTCGATTCCGTTGAACACGTTATTGCAGGTGGAGGCCGGAGCAAGCAGTGAACTTTTTCCCGAATCCCTGCTCCTCGGGCCGGATTCGATTCACGCCAGTTCCTCAAGCCTGCGGTTTGATCCGTCGCAATTGTTGCGCCAGGCCGATTCGCTGCGTCAACTTGCCTCCCGCGAGAAGAGCCGTGCTTTGAGCGATGAAATGAAACTGCAGACTACGATCGTGGCGGAGAGGAAGGCGGTCGTTGCCGCAGGCGACCAACTCTCTTCCCTGAAAGACAAGCTGGACGAACAGGAAAAATATTATGCGAAATTAAACGCTTCGTATAAGGAGACGGAATTGGCCTACCAGAAAACGGAGGCAGATTACCGTAAAACTTCATCGGATTACTCGAAGATGTCGGGAGAAGCAAATCGGGCCAAGTCCGCAGCGCAGCAGGTCGCGGGCCGGCTCAGGCAGTCCGTTTCCAATCAGCGAAACAAGGAGGCGGATTGGCGTCGTCGGCTCGCCCGATCAGCGGACGACAATCTGCGCAAGCAGTACAAGGCGGACATGGCGAGAATCGAGACGCAGTTGAAAAAGGACAAGGAAGCCGTGGCAGTTGCCGACAGGAAAGCCCGTGAAACGCTTTCGGAAAAAAACCGCCTTTACAAACGTATGAATGATCTTCGGCGCGACGTGAGCAATCGCCGAACCAGCCTGGACAAGGCCAGGCGTTCGCTCGATTCGCAGAAAAACCAGGTGGCCTCGATGAAAAGCCAGATTAAGTCGGTAGAAAAACAATTGCTGACGGCCAGCGAAAAGGTCGAGAAGCGGAAGAGCGCGCAGTTGCGTTGACCCCGGGCTGGCAGTCGCTGCTCGATAATGCTCCGGTGGTTTTGGAAGGAGAATGGACGGTTTTCAGTATCTCAGGCTGCGGTCTTGTTGCTCATTCACGCCAATGGTGGCCTAAACCCGTGCCAGCGACGGCCGGTTCGTTCCATCCCATCCTCCCGTACTGGCGGAAATCTCAATCAGGTGTTAACGGCTGATAAAAATTTCGGCTCGTAAGTTTTTGGCGTGAAATCAGAATCAGTGGCGATGCGTATCATCGGTGGAACGGCGGCCGGAATTATTCTCAAGACGCCCAAGGGTTTTGATGTTCGTCCGACTCCGGACCTCGTGCGGCAGGCGATATTCAACAGCCTCGGCGCACGGGTGGAAGGTGCGCGCATCCTTGAACTGTTTGGCGGCACCGGCGCATTGAGTCTGGAGTGCCTGAGCCGCGGGGCGAAGTCCGCGGTGGTGATCGAGGTGTCAGGCAAACACGCGCGGTTCATTGAGCAGAATCATCGGTTGTCCAAATTGCCACCTGGTTCGCTGCAGATTCGGGTGCAGGACGTTTTCACCACGTTGCCGCGAATGGCCGAAAACCGGCAAATCTTCGACCTCATTCTCGCGGATCCGCCGTTTGGTGAAAAGAATGTGGGATGGAGATCGAAATCATTCGCGCAAAAAATGCTGGATGATAAACACCTTCCGGAACTACTGGATCCGGAGGGTTTGCTGATACTGGGTCACTCCAAACGGGATAATCTGGAAATCCCTTCATCGTGGAGTGAGAGAAAGACTATGAAGCACGGTGATTCGTGGATGCGGTTTCTGGAAAGGGCGGAGGGGTAAAGCTCGTTTCCGCAGGACACGATAGGGCGATTGGGCTTGCAAGTTCTGATCTCCATACAGAGGACGGTGAGCTGTTGCAGGGGGAATGGGTAAATCTGCGAATCATTTGGGGCGATTTGATCATTTAAGGCAGTCGGGTGGGAGATAGTTCTCGGATAAACCCAATTTTCTGCGTAGCGGAATTTCCCCGCCAGAGTTTCTTACCTATGAGATATCAGATTCAGACTGCGGCGGTGGCTTTCCTTCGGAGTCGGCGTTTTTGCAGAAAACGATTTGAAAGAGTGTGGCAAGAACGAACCAGACGATGGTCCCGACCGCGTAAGTAAAAAGCAACGTCCTGGATGACTCGTCGTCAATAGAGGTGTCTCGAAACAATTCAAAAATCGAAAATCCAATCGCCTGATATCCAACGTGGACAATATTTGGATGCGGCGTTAACAGAGACAGGATCCCGCCGTTTCTGAGTTAGTGACCTCAAAGCGGGAAATCAATACGCTACAAGGT
>CALBIE010000487.1 GCA_937893495.1 uncultured Verrucomicrobiales bacterium
GTAGTGACTCACCATGCCGCCATTCACGAAAACATAGATCGCCTCTTCGACATCGTGCTTGAGGTGGATTTCACGAATCTGCGAGGCCAACTTGACGCTCTTTAACTCACTCCCAGGGCGGCCACCATGAAGGTAATACACGACCGGAAAACGATGCTTCAGGTTTTCACTATCAACATAACCGGGTGGCAGATAGATACAGTAACCGATCTCCACATTCATTGATGGACTGTGAAAGGTCCGGTGTTGAACTCCTTCCGGTAAATCACCCTTGGGTTTGTTTATCCATCTGAAAGGTTCAGGCCGTTTCTCGGTCTTCGCAGATTTCGCGGTCGTAGCGGATTTCTTCTTCGAATTATTGCTGATCTGCGAGAAGACAGAGTTCGCGCCAAGGCATACGAAAGTGGCAATTAGCGGGACAGTTATGAATTTCATGGGAGAGAATCCAGGAATGTGAGTGAGGTTGGCAAAGCAATGAAGTCAGAGCAATTCGGCGGATTATTCTCCAACACTCGGAACATTGGTGTCCTCTTCCTCCGTGGACGGCGCCCCGCGCTTTGCCGGCAGCAGAGTGTAAGTCTTCAGAAGACGGCAGAATTCCTTCTTGGTGCTGGTTCGGTGTTCACCCTCGCCGGACTCGAGGTTCTTCATTGTTTTATATTTCACCTCGAGCTTTTCGAGATGGACGATGCGAATAAAATCGTCGTCGCGTTTCCAGACCTGGCCCTGGCGGAGTTTGAGTGTCATGAGTGTGGGTGGTAAAAACGGAGCTGTCCGGGCAATTGTTTCAGTAGCCCTGATAGGCGCGACCTGATGTTTACCTGAATCACCACCGGACTGAAACTATTTCGAGCAACGGGATGAGCGACGCAGCTCCTCCAATCGCGCTTTGAGCGGTTCCCAGTGTCTGCGGTCGCGTTCCTTCTCTTCCAGCATTTCGTCGATCAGTCCGCGTTCGAGTTGGTCGCGGTACTTTTCAACGGCATGTTTCAGGCAGGGGCGAAAACTCGCCCGGGCTTTGGTTTCCAAGGGAAATCGTGTCGCGATATCAATCAGTAGTTCCGGGGTTCGAAGTTCATTGAGCCAAAACTCCAGTTCATCGACCGACGGATTCTCTCCGTTGGCAAGATACTGCACCTCCATAAGGCGTTGGATCATCGGCCAATCCTTGTCCCGCTGAGTCTTCTTCGCTTTTACAAGATCTCGCACATCAAGCAGATTGACCACATTTGCCTCGCCCGTCTCGACGGAGAAACGTCGATCCCAGATCATCTGAAAATCATCCACACCACGCATCTTCGTCATCATGTCAACGCGTAGTCCGGCTACCCCGGGGGCGTGGCAACGGAAGTGAACGGCGAGACCCTCCGCCAGGAATTCCGGCTCAAACGGAGGCACGGCAATGACTTCCGCCGCGAGGGATTCCATTGCCTCTCGAACTCGTTCGACATTCCCGTCGTCCGCCATGATTGCGAAGTCAACATCCTTGCTGAATTCCGCCGCGCCGTAGAGAACGCATGCCTGTCCTCCCATCAGGAGACAGGCGACGTTGTGGACCTGCATTGCCTCGAAGACGAGACGGATTCGTTTCTCAATCATCTGACAGCTTCCCTGACACGCGGAATGGAGCGCCTGAAGTTTCCTTCGCAAACTCCCTCAACTCTTCACGACTCCAAAATGGGCTTTGTGAATCGGGATCGGGAGCCAGCGACCCACCCAGTTCGAGGTAATTGTTCCAGGCTTCCTCGGTCGCAAGCAGCCGCTCCCGCGGAGTCTTGCGATACCAATCCAGCCACTCGGGCTCAACAATGTCTTCGAAATCGACCATTCAGATTGCGGTTATCATCGGACAAACTCCTCGAATCGTCAACGCGCGCTGTGGCTCTCAATGATCAAGCAACGATGTCCTCCACCACCCGGCCATGCACGTCAGTGAGACGAAAATCACGACCCGCATGTGAATAAGTCAGACGTTCGTGGTTGAGGCCAAGCAGATGCAAAATGGTTGCGTGGAAGTCATGAACATGAACGGGGTTTGTCGCGATTTCCATTCCAAGTTCATCAGTTGAACCGTAAGCCATTCCGGGTTTGACGCCTCCGCCCGCCAACCAGCAGGTGAACGCCCTGGCGTGATGTCCACGACCGCGGTTGGTGCCGCCATGGGCGGTGCGACCGAACTCGGTCGTACACATCACCAGAGTGTCGTCGAACATTCCGCATTCCTTCAAATCATGTATCAGAGCCGCCATCGGGCGATCCACTTTTTCGGCGAGCGGACCATTTCCCGAGATGTGACTGTGGCGGTCCCAGTTCCCGCTTGAACCCTGATCAATCAGTTCAATAAAACGCACTCCGCTTTCGGCCATCCGCCGGGCCACCAGAGTCTGCCAACCAAAGCTGCTTTGATCCCCGCTTTTCACCCCGTAACGCGCGAGCGTCCTGGCCGATTCGCGATTGACGTCAAACAACTCGGGCGCCAGACGCTGCAGATCGGTTGCGGTCTCAAAACTCAACATGCGGGCGGCCAACTCGCTATCACCCCGCCGATCCAGGTGCTGCTGATTGAGCCGCTTCAACATCGCCAGTTCAGCGGCCTGAAGTGCCGGAGGATTGTCGGATTGCGGCCGAAGATGCGGAATCGGTTCCCTGCCCGGTTTCAAATGCACACCCTGATGGTAGGCGGGAAGAAAGTTGGAATCCCAGACCTGCGCACCGGCATATGGTTTCTTTCCAGCAAACACCATGTGCGATGGCAAATTCGTATTTTCCGTACCCAGTCCGTAACTCACCCAGGCTCCGATTCCGGGAAGCGCGTCGCCTTTCGAACCAGTGTGCATGTGGAGCGTTGCCTCGAAATGATCACCATGATCACCGTGCATGGAACGGATCAGGCACAGGTCGTCGGCCATGGTCGCGACATGTGGAAACAGGTCGGAAATCTCCAATCCACTCTGTCCTCGAGGCTGCGCCGCCCACGGTGAACCCACGATGATATCCTTTCCTCGATAAGACTTTCCATCGCGCCGCTGCAATTCCGGTTTTGGATCAAAGCTGTCCATGTGCGACATGCCGCCGGTGAGGAAGAACATGATCACGCGTTTTGCCCGAGGTCGAAAATGCGGCTGCAATGCGCGAAGCGGATGAGGCTCTGCGGACGGAGACGCCAGCAGTGGGGCAAGCCGGTCCATCAGACTATAGCCGGCACAGGCGCCACCGAAGGCGGCGGTCCGTTTTAGCAATGAGCGGCGTGTCAGATGGGAATTCATCTTGATTAAGAATCTTAGCAAATGATTGCCCGGTCAATCGACATAAATGAACTCATTGCTCGCAAGCAGAATGCGTCCGAAACTCGTCCACGCCCGGAGTTCGCGTTGTTCAGCCGTTCCCTCATTGCCCAACTTCTTACGATATTCAGCCAGGTAACCAATCATGTTCTCCAATTCAACCGGTGTTGGCCCGCGCGCATAGGTCAACTCGAATCCATGGATGACTCGCTGACGATCTGAAGCCGCCTCGGAAATCAGCCGATTAGCGAGTGAGCGTGCATTATCGCGAATGAAATCGCTGTTCATCCAATAAAGGCTTTGCAACGGCACGGTCGTAACATCCCTTACGGCGGTACACTCGTTTGGATCAGGTCCGTTAAACATTGCCCAGTAGGGATGCCGTCCAAGTCGTCGCGACGGGAGATAGACAGTGCGGTAATCGTGATCGTAGTCATTACGAAATGGGTTGTGTTGAGTGTACGGATACTCGTCCTTCGCGTTTGGTTTCGGAAAGGGGTGACGACCGGGACTTCCCGTTTTCAAGCGTCCGCTGACAAAAAGAGCGGCATCGCGCATGGGTTCGGCCTCCAATCGCCGCCGGTTGTAACGCCACAGCAATTCATTCGACGGATCGGCAGTGGCATTCGGCCCGCTGGAATCACTGGTCAGTTGATAGACGCGCGAGAGCATGATCAGTCGATGCATTTCCTTGAACGACCAGCCGCGCTTTACGAACTGCCCCGCAAGCCAGTCGAGCAGCTTCGGGTGGGTCGGCCCTTTGCCCTGTTGACCAAACGTACTTGAGGTCGCAATCAACCCTTTCCCAAAATGATACTGCCAGATGCGATTGGCCATCACCCGGGTCGTCAATTGATTTTGCGGTGAAGCGATCCAACGAGCCAACTGCAGGCGACCGGAAGTGCCCGAAGGAATCCGGGCATCCGAAGCATCAATCACATCGAGGAATCCGCGTGTCGCCCGATCTCCCAGCGAGCCTGGATTGCCTGCCTTGTGCATGCGCGCTTCGCCAATCTTGTCGGCGTTCGGTTTGTCGAACACGGCATAGGCAAGCGCACCATCCGGTAGCTTCGTAAAGTTTTTTCGTTTCTGCCCCGACTCCGTGCCGGCGTGCGGATACTGCGTGTTCGCAAAATAGCCGTACAGACCGTAGTAGTCGGCCATCGTTATCGGATCGAATTTATGATCATGACAACGCGCACAACCAACCGTCATGCCCAACACTCCCTTGCTGATCGTCGAGATGGTATTCTCGATTACCAGGTGCATGTCGCGATATTCTCCATTGTTAAATCGGCGCGTGAGTCCGATGTAACTGGTGGCAATCAGCCGCTCGCGTTCGCGTTTTCCCGGCTCCTCCTTGATCAGCAAATCCCCGGCAATCTGTTCAATCAGGAATTCGTTATAAGGCAAATCGCGGTTAAAGCTGTCGATGACATAGTCGCGATACAAATAGGCCTCGGGCACCGGCGCATCCGCACCATCACCGGAGGTATCGGCATAGCGAGCGAGGTCCAGCCAATGGCGCCCCCAGCGTTCGCCGTAGTGCGTCGAATTCAGGAGTTCGTTTACCACCTTTTCAAAGGCATCGGCTGAACGATCGTCCACGAAAGCGGCAACCTGCTTCGGCGTTGGCGGTAATCCGATCAAATCAAAGTACGCCCGCCGAATCAGCGTACGTCTTTCAGCGTCTCCATTCGGAGTTAGGCCCGATCCCCGCAAACGAGCCATCACAAAACAATCGATTTCATTCCGCGCCCATTTCGACTCATCCACCGGAACGGGCACCTCGGGCACCAGTGAATACGCCCACCGTCCGTCGGCCGCACATACCGCGGCGACGGATAAGTTCATTAACAACAGGTACAACACGACTGTCGTTCTATGATCTATTTGCTTCGGTAGCCGCATTTTCGTCAGGTCGATATGACGCGCAATTTTGGTCGAATATTCTAGTTACAACGCAACTTCGAAGCGAACGCCTGTCAGATAAACCTCGCGCTGATTTACTGTCATCGATGCCCAACTCCGTTTCCCGAATTGGATCTGACGGCTTGCAGTGCTGTCGAATACGTGAATCCTTAAATCAATTCGATATGAAACGCCTCCATTGCATTCTCACCCTGAATCTCACGACCGCCTGCCTGGCGTTCATCGGCACCTCGCCGGCCAACGCCGAACTTCGCTTTGGAGCCGCTACCGCCGACATCACGCCCGATCAACCGGTGGCACTCTCCGGCCAGCGGCATCTACGCATTTCCAAAAAACCTGAAACACCCATTAGCGCGACTGCCCTGGCTCTGGAATCCCGTAAAGGCAATGAAGTGCTCGACCAGGCGGTAATTGTGTCGTGCGATCTCGTCGCGATCCGCGAAGGCATTCTCGAAAAGGTACGGGAAAAAGTGAAACCACGCTTGCCAGATTTCGACGTGAAGAAACTATTTCTTTCCGCCACCCACACGCATACCGCGCCGGTGACTTTGGAGGGACGCTATGCCATTCCCAAAACAGGCGTCATGACGCCAACGGAATACGTGGACTTCATGACCAGCCGTATTGCCGACGCGGTCGTGAAGAGTTGGACGAACCGAAAGCCGGGAAAACTAAGCTGGGGCCAGGGTCAGGCAGTCATCGCACAAAATCGTCGCGCGGTATATGCCAACGGCACCGCGGTGATGTACGGGCGCACAAACAATGAAAAGTTTCGCGGTCAGGAAGGCACCGAGGATCACAATCTTGAAGTGCTGTTCTTCTGGGACGCGGACGACAAACTGCTTGCCACCGCCATCAACGTGGCGTGTCCGGCGCAGGAAGTGGAGGGAGGTTCGTCCCTCAACGCCGATTTTTGGCATCCCGTTCGCGAGACCTTGCGTGAGCGCTTCGGCAAGGATTTGCACATTCTCGGCTGGGCCGGTGCCGGAGGAGACCAATCGCCGCATCTGATGATCGGCAAGGCCGCCGATGAACGCATGCGCAAGCTGAGCGGGCTGACGCGTCTTGAGGAACTCGCCCGACGCATTGTCAATGGCTGGACTGAGGCCTACGAAGCGGCCCACAAAGACAAGCATACCGACGCCGTGCTTCACCACATCAGCCACCCGATCAAACTGCCCTATCGCAAAGTCACGGATGTTGAACTCGCGGATGCAAAAATGCAGGTCGAGAAGTACGCGAAGAATCCAGCTCAACGCTGGAATTACCTCTGGCATCAATCCGTGGTCACTCGCCATGAAATTCAACAGACTGAAGGAGTAGGCACTTTCGAGATGGAACTTCACCTGCTTCGCCTCGGCGATATCGCCATTGCCAGCAACGAGTTCGAATTGTTCACCGATTACGGATTCCAGATGAAGGCGCGCAGTCCAGCCGTGCAGACGTTCGTCATACAACTCACCGGCTCTGCGGGCTATCTTCCTTCTGAACGCGCCGTGAATGGAGGCGGCTACAGCGCCATCATCCAAAGCAGCCGCATCGGCCCCAAAGGCGGACAGTCGCTCGTAGAGCAAACCGTGTCAGGAATGAAATCACTTTGGGCCAAGCCGTGACCATTTGGATGCGTGGGAAAGTGCCACGGTTCCTGTGATGTAACGGGCAGCGTGCCATTTGGTTTCGTTTCCGTTTAGAACCCGGGATTTGGCAAAGACGATTTCGGTTTTATTGGATCAGCAAAACCCAAGTCACCGGACCCCGCCACTTGTGCCGGGCTCAACGCAGGCATCCCCATACCGACTGCATCGTTACAGCGAAGATGCAACACCTCGTAAAATGTGACCCAAGGTGTCACATTGCACCTATGAAGACAGTTACCATCCGCGATTTGCATCAATCCACGGGTGCCATCGTACGTGAGGCCGCCTCCGAGCCGACCGTGATAACGGATTGTGGACATCCGGTGGCGGTGCTCAAACCAGTCTCTCCGGCAGACCTGCCTGGGAAACGATTTCCCGACGGCCACGGGGAGTCAATCAACCGTCCAGTTCTCGACGCGGATTCCACCAGCATTGTCTCAGAATCACGGGAGCGATGATCTATCTCGACACCTGCTACATTCTGAAGTGCACCTGACCGAACCCGGCTCGACTGAGGTTCTTGACCTCAAAAGTTCGACTCGCTGACGCAAAGATTGAAGTAGCCTGCGCCAACAGAAGATCGTGCAACCGAGATAATGGGCGAAGCCTTGATGAATCTGATTTCACAAAGCAGTAACAAGCCGCCGAAGCGGAGTTAGCCTGTGGAGCGTTGAAAATGAGACGGCAAAAAACACCAACCAACCTGACGCAGGCCACCCGATGGGCCCGCCGCTTGGCCGCCCGAGTACAAAAGGTAGTCGCCGCCCATCCGGAGACTGACCCGGACAACGTCCGCCACACACTGATTCTCCTGGAACAACCTCCGCTCGAGCGCTTACAAAGGAGCCTCATCCGTGACCGCATCACTGCCATTCGACGAAAGTGAAATTCGTCTGTTGAAGGCGCTGCTCCGTGCCCGCGTTCGATTTATGATCGTAGGATTGTCTGCCGCCACAATGCAGGGAAAACGTCCTGGCAAACGATGACGCTGTAACCACCTTTGATCCGGTAAAATATTGATCCGTGCGTAAACAGAGAGCCATGGAGGCGGCGAAATTCAAATTCGCACAGTCCGCGACTTATCACACTGGATCGAGCATCGTCACTTGATCGACGCTGGCTCCAGGACCACGTGTTTCACAGAAACCCGTTTCCAGGTGTAGGTGATATGCACTTTGCCATCTGCGGTTTGAATCACAGCGGGATAGGAAAACTCGGATTTCGCCTCGCGCTCCAGAGTGAGAACCGGTTTCCAGGTTTTTCCGTTGGAGGAAATCGCGACGTTGAGCATGTTGCGGCCTGAAGGAAATGAGCCCCGGCGAACGGTGTGATTGTAAACAATAAGCTGGCGGCCAGCCCGCAACGTGACGGCGTCTGTGCCCGCGTTGGGATTGGGCAAATCGGTCGCCGACATCGGTCCCCACGTTTTCCCGCCATCCTTTGACCAGCTCTGCGCAACCACGCCCTCTTGCGTGCGGCACATAATCTGCATTCGACCATCCGGATATTTGAGAATACTTGGCTGGATAGCATTGAACTTCCTACCGTCGTTGATTGGACCGATGATTTCCCACGTCTTGCCAAGGTCGCGAGTGACTTCGAAATGCACGCGCCAGTTGTTGAACTCGGTGCTGGTCGGGCAAAGAATAGCGCCGTCAGCAAGCTGAATGGGTTTGTTCTTGATGGGACCAGCGAGGTGACCAAGGGAACCCTGGCCGAGCTTGCGGCGGTTCCCCCAGGTTCGACCGTCATCGTCAGACGTGAGGAGCACACCCCACCACTTGCGAGGGTCCGGCCCGACTTTGTAAAACAACATCAGCGGCCCGTTTTTGGGTCGAAATAGTACAGGGTTCCAACACGGGTAAAGCTGATCCTCATTTTCAGCACCCGTGGCGACTTCGACAGGCAATGTCCATTTACCGTCAACGTGACGGGCGACGCGAATCCCAACGTCATTGTGCTTTTCCCGAGTGCCGGCAAACCAGGCGGCAACCAGGCCGCTGGAAGTTTCTACAATCGTCGAGGCATGGCACTGCGGAGTCGGTCGATTGTCGAGAGGGTAAATGAGTTCTCCCGAAACGTAACCCGATTCACCAGGTCGCGCGATGTCAGTCGGCGGGTTGAGTTGTTCCGCAGCCGAGATACCGGCGACGAGTCCAAGCACGGTGATTGTTTTGGCAAAGATTGATTTCATAGTATGGGAATTGAGTTTGAGTTGATTATTTTATCGCCCCTTCAACGTCGCTTCACAGCACTGGTTGAAAGGGTCTTGGCAAGCAGGCGTTGGAGTTTTTCGATCTGCTGAGCTTGTTCAGGAACGTTGGCAAGGTTACGGGTTTCGGCGGCATCGTCTTCGTGATCGTAGAGTTCGCGAGCCTGTGCCTGGCCGGTCTTGAAATCACGCCACTCCGTGTAGCGATATCGGGGTGTGCGGATGGAGTAACCCATGATGGATGGCATCTTTCCCCGAAGATAATTGGGCCGTGGCGTCTGCGTCAGGGCCACGGGTTTCACGGTTCGTTTTGGATCATTCAAAACTGGCACCAACGAAATACCTTCCAACTCCTTTGGGGCATGCAAACCGCACAGTTCCGCCACGGTCGGATAGATGTCCAACAACTCCACCAACGCGTCAGTACGCTGCCCGGCCCGGTGATTCGGCGTGGCGATAATCAGCGGCACGCGAGCGTCGAGTTCGAAAACCGTAGTTTTGCGCATCAATCCGTGCTCGCCGATGTGCAAGCCATGATCCGAC
>CALBIE010000488.1 GCA_937893495.1 uncultured Verrucomicrobiales bacterium
GTTTAGTTTAGAATCAAGACTTTGAGCACGGCAAGTGCCGTTAGAATCCAGCCAGTGTTGAGGAACAAGAGCATCGGGACAGGCGAAGTTGGAGGACCATCGCCGGTAGTCTCGTCCCTTTGCCTGGTTTTCAAAAAATGGATGGTGGTACCAATGGCAACGACCAGAAGAATGGGCCCGCCGAGGAGGCCGTAGAACACTGCTCCAATGGGCGCCCAATCCTGATTTTCACGGACACCGGCGTGGGCGACCATATACCAGACGATGGCCGCGAATGCGATCGAAAGTATGGCAAGGGCTTGTTTGATCACGCCCGCATCTTGCAAGATCGGTCGGGAAAACTAAAAATCGATTATGCCGATTACCGGATCAGCGGGAACGATGTTTGATGTTCGATGGCCACCTCCAACCGGGTGAGCCAAATCAGGACTGGTCCTTTTCCTTGCTCCGAGGCCCGGTTCCAGATCAATCTCCCGGACATCATCCATTGCCTGGCCAAATCTATGCAGTCCGTAAACCGCGAATGAACGCTGATTGACACTTATGATTGGGACGAACGAATCATTTTAGCGACGATTCGACTAACCCTTCAGTGAGCTCTTCGGACATGCCGAAATTCCAAATTTGAGATATCCCATTAGCGTGCATTGGCGATTCAATTGAAAAATTCTGATTAAACCTATGAGACTCAAATTATTGACGCACCTTTCCGATCTTAATCCTGCCCTGATCGTATTGAGCCTGTGCTCGTTCAACACCCGGGGCGCGGACCCAAAGAACGCGGATTGGCCGGTGTATCTCGGCGGCAAGGAACGCAGCCTTTACTCGCCGCTTCAACAGATCAATCGCGGGAATGTTTCCCGGCTGGAAGTCGCGTGGACCTATGAGACCGGCCACAAAAGCGAATACCAGGCGAACAATCTCGTCGTGGATGGCATCCTTTACACTCCTTCGCAAACGAGGGAAGTCATCGCCCTGGATGCAGCGACGGGTAAAGAACTTTGGAAGTGGGATCCGGCTAAGGAGCGCTCCGGCAAAGGGCGCGCCCGGCAGCGGGGTTTGGTCTATTGGCAGAACGATGCGGGCGGAGAGCGGCGATTGTTAACCGGCGTGGGGGGATACCTGTTCGCGCTGGATCTGAAAACGGGCGAAGTGATCCGGACCTTTGGGGAAAACGGATCAATTAGTCTTGGTTCCGGGTTGAACACTCCGGGAGTCATCTACAAGGACGTGTTGATCCTGGGTGGCGTCGGCGGCAAGGGCGCGGTTCGCGCGTACGATGTCAGAACCGGCAAACAACGCTGGATTTTTCACCTGATTCCCCGCCCAGGTGAAGTGGGATACAATACCTGGCCGAAAGATGCCTACAAGACCGCGACCGGTGCCATGCCCTGGTGCGGTCAGTCACTCGATGAGCGGCGCGGCATTGTTTACATCGCGACCAAGACCGCCGAGCCCGATTTCTACGGTGGCAAACGTCATGGGATGAACCTGTTCGCCAACTGTGTCCTCGCGCTGAACGCCGCCACCGGAAAGCGGATCTGGCATTACCAGATTGTTCATCACGATCTGCTGGATAAGGACCTCCCCTGCCCGCCGGTTTTATTGACCGTGAATCAGGGCGGAAAAAAAATCGACGCTGTGGCTCAGGGATCGAAGCATGGGCGACTTTTCGTCTTCAATCGCGTGACCGGCGAACCGCTCTGGCCGATTGAGGAAAGGCCCGTCCCCGCATCCGATTTGCGGGGCGAAAAAGCCTGGCCAACTCAACCGTTCCCCACCAGGCCGCCGCCGCTGATGCGGCAGCAATACACGGAAGCGGACGCCTCGAACATTTCACCAGAGACGCATCAATTGACGTTGGATCGCATTCGCGCGTCCCCCAATTTTGGAGCCTTTCCCGCGCCGAGCCTGAACGAGACTGTCATGTTTCCGGGATTCGACGGCGGCATGGAATGGGGCGGCGGCGCCGCGGATCCCGATGGCATCTACTACGTGAACATCAACGAGATGCCCTGGCTCATGTCCATGGTGGAGACCCGGCGGGCGGATGGTTTACCGCTGGTTCCCGGTGAGCGCGATTACATGATCTATTGCGGGCCCTGCCACGGCCTGGACCGAAAGGGCAACCTCGCCAATCAGTTTCCTCCGCTGATCGATGTGGCCAAGCGGAAGACGCCCGCTGAGATCGAACAAATCACCCGAATGGGCGGCGGGCGCATGCCCGGGTACGCCACCATGCCCGAGGCCAGACGCGCCGCCATCTTGAAATACGTGTTGAATGAGAATGAAATTTCCGCATCACGCAAGGAGCCCGGAGTCCCAAAATCAAATGATTCGAAGAACGATCCTCCGTCGTATGCGTTCGGCGGATTCCGGCGCTGGCTTGACAACGAAGGTTATCCCGCCATCAAGCCGCCATGGGGGACATTGAACGCGGTGAACCTGAACACCGGCGAAATTAAGTGGAAAGTGATTCTCGGCGAGTATGCTGAACTGACCGCTCGCGGAATCCCGCCAACCGGCACGGAGAACTATGGCGGACCCGTCGTGACCGCGGGCGGACTCATCTTCATCGGAGCAACTGCTGATGAAACCTTCCGCGCGTTCGACAAGGAGACCGGCAGGATTCTTTGGAAAACAAAATTGCCCTTTGGTGGCAACGCCACCCCGAGCACTTACATGGTCAATGGTCGGCAGTACGTCGTCATCTCCGCCGGCGGCGGCAAGTCCGGCCGACCCCGTGGCGGAACCCTGGTTGCCTTTGGGTTGCCCACGGGACAAAAAGCCGAAACGCAGCATGGCTCCAAGTCATCCGATCAATCGAAGCGGCGGCAGACAAAACAGTAACCTTCTCCCGGGATATGAAAGGTAGGATTAAGAACGGCACCGTCGGCGAGGAGCAGTTCGTGGTCGCTGAACAGCACCTGATCGATTTCGCGCATGATGGGATGCCGCGAATTCTGTGCACGCCGTGGCTGATCTGGTTTCTGGAACACGCGGCGCGCAATGCCGTGTTGCCGTTGCTTGAGCCGGGCGAAAGCACCGTCGGCGTCGTCATCAACATTCAGCACCTGGCAGCGACGCCTCTCGGGGCGCGGGTCCGCTGCCGCGCGCGGGTAATCAAAATTGACGGGCCGCAGATCACATTTCAGGTCGAAGCCCATGACGAACACGAACAGATTGCCCGGGGCACTCACAAGCTCCGCGTGATCACGGCCGCCCGCCTCGCCCAACGAGTCCAACGCAAGATTCGACAAGACTGATGGTGACAAGTCTCATCGCAAAACCATAAATGTGGTATGGGAAAGCAATGGAGGTTTTGCTCGGCCCGTATTCATTTATCGAACAGCCTCTTTCCCCTTTGCAGCCCATAAAAAATGTAGCAACCGACATGAGGAGAATCGGAGCGCCAAAAAGGTGCGGCACGAAACCCACGAACTCGCGTCCTCCGGCGGCGAGGCTTCGCGGTGTGGGGCAGGTCTCCGACCTGCCGGTTGCGGCCTCTCTGAGGGCGCGGCTCACGGGAACGCAATTAAGCCCGGTTGTGTCCGGGGAACCAGAGGTTCCCGGAACCGGCGGGTCGGAGACCCACCCCACATTTGGCAACCCGTTCGTTGGCAGGCTCTGACTCTACCTGTTCTTCGGACAATAAATGAGCCTCCTTACGTCGGCTGCTACGGGCTGGTGATTTTTTCGACGGCCTGTCAGCCAGCCGTATGCCATCGGCGGGTGTCGGGAAGTCACGTCCGACGGCCACATCATCGGATCGTTCACCGAGCTCGAAGGCAACGAAATCAAAAAGTTACGCGGCGGCAAAGTGTGGTTCTTCAAAATCGCTCCCTGAACCTACGCCTGTCCGACTCGAAAATCGACACCTCGTTGTCATTGCCATTCAAGCTTTCCCCGTCAGAATTCAGCGCATGGATTCATGGAAAAAACGGGCGAGTCTCGCCGCATTCCTTTTGTTCTTTGTCAGCATGGCTTGTTTGATCGTGTTGATACCTGGAACTTCAACGGTGGAGAGCAGACCTTTCGCGACGCTGCCGGATGGACGAGTCGTTCGTGTGGAGGCGTTGACCTACGGAAAAAATCAGGAATGGACGACCGGTCCAAAATGGCTGGAACGACTCCAAAGCAAGTTACCACCCAGTCTGCGAAAATTCCTGGGCAATCAGGTCAAAACCTTTCGGAATTCGTCCAGCCGGACAAACGGAACGGTGTGGTTGAGCGTGTCGATGCTGGCGGGTTCGAGTAATCCCCGTTGGACAGATCTTGCCGTTCTCAGTGAATCCGGTGAACGCTTTGCCTGGCATGGGTGGTCGCAAGCCGGTAGTCACAATGGACGTAAGATATATCGCCCGTCGTTTGATGTCGTTCCGTCGCGGGACAAAACATTTGTCGTTGTCGGGAAACTGGATTCACAGGAGTTCGAGCTCAAGGTAACAAATCCGTTTCACGATCATGTGTTCCCATCCTTTTCATCAGAAGCAATTCCGGCGGTAAGAAAGGCTGGAGGGTTCGAATTCACCCTTCAGGCCGGCCAACTGTGGGTGTCTCCGAATTACCAGTCGTTTTCTCCGAGAATTGTTGTGACCGAGAACGGACAGGCGCGTGATGATTGGTTCAGTCCCAGCTACCAGTTGTTCGATGCGCTCGGCAATCGGAATTCCATGCTGTCCACCAACGAATCGGTGTGGGGCATCGATGTCACCCTGGCCCGAACGCCCAAGGCTCGCTGGGCCACCAATGAGTTTTTTGAGTTTGAGTCTGAATTTCCGGAATCCGGAGAACACACACTGGCGGGAATCTCGCACCACTTCGGCGGCGTCGAAATTCACGAAATCCAATTGATGGGTTCCGGCAGATTCACGTTTACCAATGGGGTATTGGAATCTGCCATGCCGCATAGTCCCGGATCAGCCAATTCGTGGAGCAGTTCCACCAGCGCGAGCGGTGACGCAGAAATGGGAATCGGGCGGGGATCACCCTGGCTTTTGCTATCCACGACAGGGTTGAGCTCAAACGACCGACTCGATGTAAGGGCCTACGACCAGCAGGGAAAGGAGATTAAAGTCACAAGGGGAGGCATCAGCAATATGGGCCCGGTCAATGGCCGAATCTATCAGTATCCTCCCGATGCAAAGGGCTTGCTGAAATTCCGTATCTCATATGAGACACCCTTTCGATTCCAGTATTTTATCAGCACGAAGGATCTGAAATATATGAGTCCGCCCGGGTCCCGGTGAGGCAGCGTTGGCCGCCGCAAGAGTTGCCAACGGCGAACGACTATTTTGGATGCATCGACACGATCGGAAACGCGACCTCGGTGACGTCGCTGCTTGCCGGTGCCTCGACCAGCGTTCATGCTTTTATCCCTGACCATCAACTCCCATGCAACATTCTCCCAACATGATTCCAACAGGACATTCTCGCCGCTCGTTTCTGAAAATCTCCTCCGCGTTGGCAGGCGGCGCACCACTGTTTGCGACATCCTTGCTCAAGGCGCAATCGCGCGATGCCACGAGACCGCTCATCGCCTACGTGGGCACCTATACCTCCCCGCTCAAGAATATGCGGGACACCCAGGTGGATCTGCCTCCGGGCAACGGGCGCGGCATTCACCTGTTTCAAGTGGATCGCGTCACCGGGGCCATGACACCATGCGGTTTGCATGAGATGGGGACCAGCCCGAGCGCTCTGGCATTTAATGACGCCCGAACGCGCCTGTATTCGGCGAATGAAACCGAACGAATCGGCGACAACGAGGCGGGGTCGGTCAGCGCCTTCGCAATTAACCCGGTAAATGGGAAGTTAAAGTTGTTGAACACCGTGAGTTCCGGGGGCAAGGGGCCGGCACATCTCAGCGTCCATCCTTCCGGACGGTTTGTGCTGGTGGCGAATTACTTCGGCGGTTCCGTGGCCGTGCTTCCCATTCTGCCCGACGGCAGTCTGGGCACGGCGACCGACTTTAAGAAAGATGCGGGAAAAGTGGGCCCTGCCAGGGCGACCAATGCCCCTCCGGGCAGCTTCGCTTTCAGCGGACACGATCAGGCGCACGCTCATATGATCGAGTCGGATCCGTCAGGTCGTTTCGTCCTGCATGTCGATCTGGGTCTGGATAAAATCTACCTCTGGAAATTCGATAATCGAATAGGTCGGCTGACACCGAATGCTCCTCCCTCCGTTTCGCTGCCGCCGGGGGATGGACCACGGCATTTTCACTTCCATCCCAATGGGCGCTGGCTCTATTCCCTGCAGGAGGAAGGTTCGACCATCGTCCTGTTCGACTACGATTCGGCCAAAGGACACCTGACCTCGCGGCAGACGATTTCCAGCCTGCCTCCCGGTTTCGCTGGAAGTAACTTCTGCTCCGGGATTCTGGTCTCCGACGATGGTCGCTTTGTGTACGCAGGCAATCGTTTGCACGACAGTATTGGAATTTTTTCCGTCGGCAAAACCGGAGAGCTGACGTTCGTCGGGGACGAATGGACGCGAGGGAACTACCCGCGCAGTTTCAACTTCGATCCCACCGGCCAGTTCCTCTACTCCTGCAATCAACGCGGCGATAACATAGCGGTCTTCCGTGTGAATCGAAAATCGGGCGGCCTCACCTTTACCGGCCACTACACTCCCGTCGGCAACCCCTCGATCATTGTCTTTCTCGACCTTGCGACGGCAAGGTGACGTGACTCATGAGCCGAGAGGGTCGAGGGCGACTCGAATCAGACTCGTCCCATTTTACGAAAGAAGTAAGAGCCTAGCCTCAGGCTGTCCCGATGCCCGCTACAGTTGACAACGCTCGCTACAGCGAACCTCATTGTGCCGCCCGTGCTACGAGAGGTGCCGCCCTATCTTGTCGCGGCAAAACTCCTGTTCGCTGGAAATGACCTTCAGCGGCCGGAACGCGAACATCCTCATCGGTCAAATGAGATTAATCTCATGTTCGGTCGAACCGACATCCTGGCTGATTCAAAACCCCGTGTTCGGATACCAACGGCTGTAGTGATTCTCACCAAGCCGGGTCAGCGGAGTCGCGACCGGTTTGTAAAGAAGCGATCCGTCGCGGAGCTGGTCGCGATGTCCCAGTCTGGATACGAGCGGCCAATATGGATTCTTTCCGCTTTGCCACCCGACGAATTGATTGGGATCCCACACCGCAATGCCATCGGCGCCCTCTTCGTAGTCGCGAGCGACATGGCTCACCAGGTCAGTGGCACTGCTCATTTTCCAGCCTATGTAGAACGGAAAAATCTTCACTTGGGTGCCTTCGGTAATCCGGGCGTAGTAAGGCGTGTCGCCCGACTTGGTCTTTAGTCCACTGGTGTAAAAGGCAAACCAGGCGATGCCAATTTGGTCAATCAGTTTTTCCTCAATCCACTTCTCAACATCGAGACCAAATCTCTTGTTATCCGCCGGTGTCGCGAACGTTGAAACCGCCAGTTTCAAGCGTCGATCCGTATCACCCCGCTTCTTTGCCGTCTCATCGAGCACGGCGCGAATTTTTCGAATGAACCGGGTTACAATCTCGGCGCGCATTTGAAACAGCCGCGGATCGTCCTCCGCCAGCTTGCGCGGGTCCTCACCGAATTTCTCGGTAAAGCGACGACAGAACGGCTCTTCCCAGAGCATCATTGGCATGCCGCGGTGAAACAGAAACCCCGCACCATCCGCACCACGCTCCAACACCTCGCGATAGACTTCGATGAGATGATCCTGCACTTCCTCGACCGCATAACTGAGGTGCATCGTCGGCGTTCCGTCATAATCAATGCAACGCCATTCCGGGTGCGCTTCGTAGAACTCACTCATGAAGAACTCCTCCCATGGCGGGGCTCCCTTCCAACCGGCGGCACGCAGACAGATGAGAATCTCGGCATTCTGGGCATGCGCTTCATCGACCGCCACCTGCAATGGATCGATTCCCTTCGCGTGCAGGTGCCGCACGGACTCGACATACTCACGATCGACAGATCTTGGAAACGTATCGAGATGCCCGCCCATCAAATTGCCAACTTTGCTCGGATGATGCACCAGGTCCGCTCCTCCCACCTGAATCCACCACGTCTTGAAATCACTATCGCGATACGCCGAGAAAGTCGCCGCCAGATCCGCCCTGCCTTGCGGGCGGAAGGGATGAATCCAGGTAAAGCCGTCAAAGGTCGCGACCGAGGTTTTGGTTTCTCTCTGTTTCCGGTCCGCCAGTACCGCATCAACTTCGGTATCCGTCAGAGGAATCATTTTGACGTAGTGGATTCGCGCCGGCATCTCATGGACGGTGGAAAATTGCAGATCGTTTTCGCTGAGATTGGCGACGCCAAGAAATACTTCCTCCAGCACATCGCGGCGCGGAGAGGCGAGGTCGAGCCGATTGGACAAACGGATGTATGCGGAATCGCCCGTAAACCTGGCTTCCAGTTGATTCGGAGCCGGACGAACCAAATCAGTGATCGTGCTCAAGCCGAGATACACGGCGTGCCAGCCCTGGCGCCCAAGTTTCAGGGTGAGATCGGGCGCCGACGATTCGCGGCCTACCGACAAGCAATTGCCTGAGAAATTGGCGGTCTCGTATTCAAAGACCTTCCACCTGGCATGCTCGCGGCGAGTTGACAAAGCATCGGCGGGAGTGCAGCGGGTCATATCGGTGACGAGTTCCGCATTCCGAGCACGTTCCCATTGCTCTGAATGGAAAAACGGGATTTGTTCCGCCATGGAGCGCCTTACTTTTTGATCGCTCACGAGGAAGCCGTCGAACTTGAGGTCGGCCAGGGCAGGTTGTCTGACACAGCCAACGACAAAGTAGCCCGGCCCGGAATGCCCAACGACCAGCTTGTGAATTGCTGAAATCTCTTTGCCTTCGAGCAGGGCGATGCAATCGACTTCCGAATCCGCCCTGCCCGCGGTTGGATTCGGTTTGGCGACACCGGACGCCAATGTCTTTCCAGCGATGTCATGGAAGCTGTAGCGGACCTTCCCGTTCAATACCGAAGTGCCAGTCACCCGAAATGCCACGCGCGAAACCGTCGCGGCTCGGCGCGCGTTGGAAGGATCAACAAAGCGAAAGATGAGCTTGTCAGCCCGCGCGTCGGCACAATCCACCCGCGAACTCGGGTCATAGAATCCCACCGTGTCGGCAGAGCTTTCAATCAACAATCCAACGGGCTCGGGCAGCGGTCTAACGGTTGTGTTCGCTGCCAGTGGCACAACCAATCCGGTAAACGGGACGGGGAACCGCCCCACCCACCCCTGCAACGGCTCCGCGTTCCCCGGCGGCGGATTGGATACATAGTCCTCGAAGCGAACCTGCCCGGCCTCGGTTCCCGCCTTCCCAAGGCTTGAGGTCGAGGGGTTCGTGGTAATCTTCAATTCGACCGCACGCCGCTTGCCGATTTTTGTCAACCGGCCGATCAACTGATCACCGATCATCCGATGCCCGGTCTCGTTGGGGTGAATACCATCGAGCAACAAATCTCCGACAGCGGCTCCCTCTTTTTTTCCGAAGTCTTCGAAGATCCGATACACATCAATCAGCGAGAGGTTTTCTGACTTTGCGATCTGGCGGACTTTTTCGGCGTATGCCTTCAACATTACATTGAACCCGTCCTCGTTATCCGACAGGTAAGAG
>CALBIE010000489.1 GCA_937893495.1 uncultured Verrucomicrobiales bacterium
CATCAGACGCTCTTCCCGCCTCTCCCTTCGATCCTCTATGATTTTTTCAGGCTAGATGTGGCAGATGTCGAGGTAGCCGTGCCTGTGCTTTCTTCCGATGTGAAGGAACCTTCGCATGTTTGGTCGCTTTCGGAGCTGGTCAACGTGTCGGAGCTCAATGATGAACTGCTTGAAGAACTGCTGCTGGAGCTATAGTAGTAACTTGAACTCGACGAACTGCTGCTGGAACTGCTGGAGCTACGTGAATAACTGCTTGTCGAACTCGAACTCGATGAATTGCCGCTGGACTTGCTCGAACTACTGGATGGGGCAGTTGACGAACCACTTGACCCATCCGAATCGCTCGAATACGAACTGGGAATGGGCATGAAACTATCGCTGGAATAGTCGCTCTCGCTGGATACCGAACTCATATGTTCCCTTTGATTCCCCAAAAAACAAAACCGGCGTTTGCCTCCGACTTTGTTTCAGTAACTGCCCCCCAAGGCCCCAACTTCACCGTTTGCCTTGGCTACAGGCTTTATGTTCCCGCACCATGCCCCGACAGTGCCAAGTTGTGACGACCAAAAAAGTAACGAAAATTGGGGCCGAAATTGCGATTGTCACCCATACAAACTCCGAATGAGTTTTCTGAGCATCGCCATCCAGTGCCACAACTTTCATCGGAGGCTGTAATGAATGCTTTCCAGTCTCCGCGAGCCGACGGCCAGGGAGTTGCTGACTATTGACCTTGCCCACCTTCCCGGCAACGGGCGGCCCACGACGGAGGATATTATTCACAGACATGCTGAATTCCTGCACGTCAAGGACTCGATCTAGACGGATTACGCCCGATTTCAAAAGCGCGGATTGGTTCGCAACCGGCAGCTCAGCGAGTGTGGAACCCCTTGGATACTCTTTGCCGACGGCGACCTACATGCTGAGTTCCGGGCGACTGAGCAATCCCAGGCAGGCGGCAAACGCGCTGGTGGAAGAACACCAGCCAACGGATGGTTGTCACGTAAGTGGGGCGTTTGCGCTGGCGTCAACGCTGCCAAAGATTCGCCGCGGAAACGTTGGTGCCGGATTCTCGCAATTGATCAACGTAACCCATGCGCCACACGGTGGTTACTACGTGCGCAAGGAGGAAACCTCTGACTGGTCGTGGGACACCCGGATGCAGAAGGCGCGTAGCGACATTCAGTTTCGTCGCCGGATTTCGCGCCTCGGCGGTCCACGGCGTTCGCTGCCTCACTGGTTCAGCGCCGGCTTGATTTACCTCAATCACAATCGTGACAATGAATTCGGCCACCATCTGGAGGAACAGCGGTGAGTAATTTGCATCGTGCGGCGAGAAATCTGCAGACGCCATTCAACGCCGAAACGACTTGGTGAAATCTTCCTTCGTCGCTTCCACGACCTTTTTTTCCAGTGTGGACTTCTCGCCGAGTTCGTTGAGCTTGTCCTCCCAGGCCTTGCTGTCCAACGGCAATTCAACCGTCTGCCCGACAAGCGACGAGTAGATGATGACGTTGGCCAGTTCGATGGAACGAATCCCTTCTTCGCCCGGCACTTTGAGCGGTGCGCCATCAAGAATGGCGTCCACGAAATTCTGAATGTAGGCCGCGTGCGGCATGTCGGCGTTCCCGAAAGGAATATCAATCGTCCATTGGTCCGGTTGTCCGAAACCGGTGGTGGAGGTCTTGTTCCATTCATCGGACGCCACTTCATTTCGAATAAAGGTCAGCTTGTCCTTTTCGAGAACCACCCGCCCGCGCGTGCCGGTGATTTCCAGCCGGTTCGTTCCCGGGATTTCCCCGGTCGAGCTGATGAAGATTGCGCTGGCACCGTCTGCATATTCCATGTAGGCGGTCACGTTGTCTTCGACTTCGATGTTGTGAAACCGACCGAGTTGAGCGAACCCGCGCACGCTTTTTGGCATGCCAAAAAGCCATGCCAGCGTATCAAGCTGGTGCAGGCATTGGTTGATCGTGACGCCGCCACCCTCGCCCTTCCATGTCGCCCGCCAGGCGCTGCTGGAATAGTACGCGTCCGATCGAAACCAGTCCGTGTCGATCCAGTTGAGTCGCAACAGGGTGCCCAATTCGTTGTTATCGATGAGTTTCTTAATCTTCTGATAACGCGGCTCCGAGCGCATCTGAAACATGCCTCCAAAAACAACTTTGGGATGTTTCTTTGATTCGGCAATCAGACGCTCGGCGTCGGCCTTGTGGGCGGAAATGGGTTTTTCCACCATGACATGCACACCGGCCTGGAGTGCGGCAATGCCCAAAGTCGTGTGTTGGAAATGCGGCGTGGCAACAATCACGGCATCGACTTCGCCGGACTTGATGAATTCCTCACCGTCGGTGAAGGTCTTCAATCCCTTCGCCTGGTAAGGCTCGGTCGCCTTTTCAAACGCATCGCAGACGGCCACCAACTCACATCGGTCAACTTTCCCATCCAGCAGATAAGCGGCGTGATAACGACCGATGTTACCCAACCCAATGATTCCCAAGCGCACTTTGTTCATAGATGACCGCTAGTATTGAAAGATGACCTCAACCGGCAAGCCATTTCTCGTTCGTGCGGCGTTCATAGCGCAGGCTTCCAGCCTGGATAAAATCTCCCGCAAGACTCGAGCGCCTCCGAGCGTGCTCTAGCCGCCTCCGGCAGGCGGGACGCCTGCGCTACGACGGATTCTATTCCAGCCACCAGTGCGTGAGCAACGGCGCAATCAGCAGCGCGGGAAGATAGTTCGCCAGAGGTACTTTCCGGACGTCAAGAATCACGACGATGATCGAAACAACCAACAGTCCTCCCGTCAGGCTGATGGACTCGCGAATGGTATCGCTGAGGTAGGGTTCCAGCGCTCCCGCGAAAAGCGAGATGGTCCCCTGGTATGCGACCACGGGAATGACCGCAAGAATACAGCCCGCACCGAACATGGCCGTGAATCCCATCGTGGCCATGCCGTCCATCATTCCTTTCAGCGCGAGAATCTTGAAATCGCCGTTCAAGCCGTCTTCGATTGCACCAAGAATGGACATCGGTCCCACGCAGAACAACAGACTGCAGGTAATGAATCCCTCACTGAACTTGTTATCGCTCTCCTCGCTCTTCGCCATGAGCGATTTCGCGTATTGCCCGAACTTGTTCAGGCCCTTCTGAATGCGCAGGAGTATGCCCGCTGCATTGCCCAGAATGAGCGCAAGAAATCCGATGCCGAACTGCGCGAGTCCGTGCCCGACGCTGCCGCTCAACCCTTTCCAAACCATGCTCGTAGCCACGTAAAGTGTGAACACCGCCAGCACCAGCTTGATGCGCGCCTGAATGCGAGTGCTGATCAGATTACTCGCGGTCAATCCGACGATGCCGCCGATGATAATCGCGATGCCGTTGATGATGGTTCCCGTCACCGCTGGAGATCAAACACGCCTCAATTCGGGCAGGAAAGGCAAATCGGCTTTGAATACCGGCGGAAGATCGGTTTTCAATAGCGCGTTACCATGATGCGTATTGAAGAACAGTGTGGTGAGCCAAGCCTCGACGTCGCGCAGGCGTCTCGCCTGCACGACGCTCCGGTTTGCGAACGAAGCCGCCCGAAAAACACCGGCAGCGCTGGTTGCAATCGACGCCCGATGCAGGCTGGAAGCCTGCGCTACGTAGTGCGCTTCGCTCTCCTCTGGCCATTGGTCAGTCGCTGCATCGCCTCCTGCCTTCGCCCGCGACATCGCGCCGATTCTCGTTGAGAAATGCCTGACCTGTCACAACGCTGAAAAATCCAAGGGCGGATTTCGGCTCGACACAATCGAGCACCTTCTTCGCGCGGGCGACAGCGGAAAGCCGCCCATCACACCAGGCAACCGGAAGCCAGTCATCTGTTTAACCTGATTACGACGACCGATGCCGACGACCGAATGCCGGCTAACTGCGGCTGGCTATCATACGGGCGAAGTAGTCGTGTGGGAGATTGAATCTGGGAAAGAGGTGAACTGATTTGTCGCCGCGCCGGGGCAGAAGACGAGCGATCAGGCGAAATAGTAGCCGCTCGTTACGGGGTGCAGCAGCGACGCCGCTGCACCGTTCGTTGCGAGCCGATCTCGCATGTGACCGCGGAAATCACTTTTGAGAACCGCTAACGACGGATTCTGCTAAACCGTCAATATTTTCAGGGGTCTTGATTTTTGTTCCGCCCCCGACAGGATAAAGAAATGTGAGTACGGAGAGGGTTCGCCCACTTGAGCGTCAGCGTGGTGTCCCGCCGGACGCGCCGCGCCCACGACTCTCAGACCGAGTTGCCAGTCGAGCAAATCATCCCTACCATCAAGCAAAAGCTCAATCCTGACGACCCCGCGCGGCGGCACGGGCAAAGGCATCTGGATTCGGTGGAACGCTGCCCTTTCAAAAGAACGACTATGAAACAAACCCACCACTACTTGCTGCGTGTCCCCGTCTCCTTGTCCCACAGTCTGATTCTCTCCGCGCTCGCCCTGCTGCCCGCGCTTCCCCCGATGCTTCAGGCTGCCAGGCCAGAACAGCGGCCCAACATCATCGTCATCCTCGCGGATGACTTCGGGGTTGGTGACATTCGCGCTCACTATCCGGACAACAAAATCGCCACGCCGAACCTCGACCGGCTTGTCGGCCAGGGCATGAGTTTCACGGATGCCCACAGCCCGTCCGCCGTCTGTTCGCCGACGCGCTACGGCCTGCTCACCGGACGCTATGCCTGGCGCACCCGGCTGCAGGAATGGGTGATCGCCGCCTACGAGCCGCCCTTGATCGACGAGGGCCGCCCCACGTTGCCCGGATTCCTGCGCGCGCATGGCTATCACACCGCCGGCATTGGCAAATGGCACCTCGGCTGGAACTGGCCCGGACCGAAACCGAGCCGCATGACCGCCAGGCCAAACGGGCAGAAGAACCTCGAATGGTACTTCGACCGGCCCATCACCGGCGGACCGGTGAACCGAGGTTTCGACCACTTCTTCGGCGTCGATCTTCCCAACCTCCCTCCCTTCACCTGGATCGAAGACGACCACGTTGTGACGCAGCCCACGGAGCCTCTGCGGGTCGATCCCAACGAAGGCATCGTGCTGCCGACGGCGTTCAACGGTTGCGCCGCGGCGCCCGGGTGGCGCCTTCAGTCCATACTTCCCGAGATCACGAAGCGCGCCGTGGAATACATCCACGAGCGCGCCCGGCGGAAGCAGCCTTTCTTTCTCTACTTCTCCCAAACCTCGCCGCACGAGCCCGTCGTTCCCTCTCCCGCCTTCCGCGGCAGGAGCGGAATCGCCCCGGTGGCCGACTTCGTCATGGAGACGGACTGGTCGGCCGGACAAGTGCTTGAGGCCGTGGACGCGGCGGGCATCGCGGATAACACGCTCATCGTCTTCACCGCCGACAACGGGCACTCCCATTACACTGGCTGGGAGGATTTGTTGAAGGCCGGTCATTTTCCCAGCGGCCCGTATCGCGGCCACAAGGGCGACATCTGGGAGGGCGGACACCGCGTGCCGCTGGTGGCGCGCTGGCCGGGCAAGATCGCTCCCGGATCCAAAAGCGACCGGCTGGTATGCCTGACGGATCTGTTCGCCACCTTTGCGGGAATCCTCGGCGACGCATTGCCGGCGGACGGCGCGGAGGACAGCCTGAGCTTTCTGCCGGAGCTTCTGGGACTCGGTAGCGGAGCGCGGACATCGCTCGTGAGCCACTCGAACATGGGCGAGTTCGCCTTCCGTGACGGCCCGTGGAAACTCACCTTCCGCATGGCCGGAAAAAACGTCAATGCCTCCCGCGGCCGACCCACCATCGCCGAGTTGTACGATTTGAAAAATGACGTCGCCGAGGCGGAAAACATCGCCAATCAGCATCCGGAAGTCGTGACCCGCCTGACTGCGAAACTCGACGCGCTGATCAATCGCGGCACGACGCGCGAAGACGCCGCCGCGCGCAATGACTGCGATGTGAATTTTCGCAAAACCCAGACCGAACGCTGGGCTTCGGCGGCCCATGCGCTGACAGCTGACAACGCCGTGCCCGAAGGCTTCACCCCGCTCTTCGACGGAAGCACCTGGAACAATTGGAATCACCCCGCGCACCTCGACGGCGCGTGGGAGATCGCCAACGGCGCAATCCGCCTGCGCACGGACGAACCTCCGCGGGTGAAGGGCAAGGACTACAACCTGTCCACGAAGAAGCACTTCCAGGACTTTACCCTGATGATTGACTGGCGTCTCACCGGGGAGCCGCACGTGAAGCCGCATCAATGGCTCAAGGACGACGGCACCTATCACATCGACGCCAATGGCAAGACCATTATGAAGGACAACCTCACGTGGGGTGACAGCGGCATCTACTTGCGCGGCGCGCGACTGGCCCAGGTGAACATCTGGTGCCAGCTTTGCGGCAGCGGCGAGGTGGGCACGAAGTTCAAGGATGTGAAGGGAAGCAAAGAAGAGCGCATGAAAACGATGCCCGGTATCCGCGCCGACAAAGGCCCGGGCGAATGGAACCGCTTCGTCATCACGCTGCGTGGTGACCGTGTGGAAGTTTCACTCAACGGCAAGCAGGTGATTCAGGGAGCGCGCGCGAAGGACATCCCGGCAACGGGACCAATCACGTTGCAGAATCACAAGGATGCGGTCGAGTTCCGGAACATTTTCGTCAAGGAACTTATCCGGCCATGAGTCACACTTTCAAAAACGTGGCGAGCACATCATCTCCAAGAAGCATCACGGATCGGATGATTTCGGGAATCTCGCTCTCGCCTGCTTTGCCTGCAACGATCACAAGGAAGCGGAACTTGCTGGAATCGATCCGGAAATCCATGCGACGGCCGTCTCTTCAATTCCCGCACGGACAACTGGGCCGCGGAATTCGAACCATCAAACGGCATCGTCATTGGCAAGACGCCGAACGGGCGGACCACGGTCGATGTGCTGGCAATGAATCTCCCCTCTCGTGTCGAACTTCGTCAGGCGCTGATGAAAGAAGGCGTTTATCCGTGAACGCGCATCAATTCCGATCGGTTGCAGACACCACCCGCGTGATGATTCCCTGGCACCGCGCGTGGTATGGCTGGCGTGTGGATTTTCCGAAAAGTCGGGATTGTCAATCGTCGGGACACCTTTTCGAAAACGTATATTAGGCGAGTCTCAGGGCGTGTTAGGGCGGGACCCAACTCTCAGACTGGAGGAAAAACTGCTTGACCAAACCTCTGCCAGTTAAAGATTCTCACTGCTCATCCTTGATGAGAGAGGCAACAAACTTTTGTATTTCCAATGAAGTTGAAATTCTTCGGGACGGTTTCCATCTTTGCGGCGGCACTGACAATTCTGTTGTTCAACCAGCGTGAGTTCCCCCAACATCCAGAAGCGGCCTCACAAAAGGAAAATCCGCCGCATTACAAACCTCATCCCCTGCCGGACCCGGCAGGTCTTGCCAGTTCAAATACCGTCCCCGTCGTCGCCCTTGGGTTGGTAAGGACAAATGCCCCTTCCCCGACTTCAACCAAGTTGTGGGCTTCCCCCGGCGAAGCTGAAGGGAAAAAACTGGACCCAAAATCCGTGAGATACCTGAAGGCGAAAGCGACGGGAATCAAACTTCCTGGCCGTTCGGCGACCATCGACCCAGAATCGTTGGACACTTTGCCGGAACTGAAACGCGGCGATAACGTCGTGATTCCCTTGCTTGGCGGTGAACAAGTCACTGGATTGGTGAATCTGGTGCAAGTCGAAGCCGGCGGTCAGGTGTTGATCGGCGGAGAGTTGACTGGGCTGCGTTTGGGAACTTTCAGCTTGGGTGCTGGTGGAACCAGGATCGGAGGGGTGATTCAATTACCAAAGGAAGAATTGGCATACGAAATCACGGAACAAGCCGATGGACGGCTTATTATGCAAGAGAAGCATCTTTCCGAAATCATTTGCCTGCCAATGCCGAGATTTACCAATGAGCCGCAAGCCTCCGTGCAACGATTGCGTGTCCAAACCGTCTCCCCGATTCTCTCCAGTCGCCCGAATGCAACGGCCGTGTTTTACCTCGACTTTGATGGAGAAACCGTCACTGATTCGCGGTGGAACGGCGGGCGTACCATTGTCGCTCCGGCGTTTTCACTTTCCCGAGCCCAGATCATGGAGATTTGGAACAGGGTAAAAGAAGATTTTTGGCCGTTCAATATCGACATCACAACTGACCTCGCGCGCTACAATAGTGCCCCCATCGGGAAACGGATGCGGTGCATCATTACACCGAACGACGCTGCGTCCCCCGGGCATGGTGGTGTGGCTACACGTGGGAGCTTTAGGTATGCAGGTAGCTTCGGTCTCTCTGCGACCATCCCTTGTTGGTCCTTTAATGCAGGTATCAGGGGGATATCCGAGACAATTTCGCACGAGCTCGGACACACGTTAGGGCTTCATCACGATGGTCGCAAATCTCCCGTTGAAGTGTACTATAGTGGCCATGGAAGTGGCTCGGTCAGTTGGGGGCCAATCATGGGTGGCAGTTTCACCCCGAATCTGACCCAATGGAGCAAGGGTCAGTACGCCAATGCCGACAATACGGAAGATGACATTTCCATCATATCAGGCAGCGCCAATGGATTCGGATTTGTGGCGGATGAAGCCGGTGGCAACAGGTCTACTGCTGTTGCTCTGAATGCTCCGGGAGGGGCAGTAAATCAGGCGGGAATCATCAGTGCTGGGAATCAGGATGCGGATTACTTTCGGTTCACCGCCGGTTCCGCCGGGACGGTGAACATCCAGGCCTCCCCTGCCGCCATCGGGCCGAATCTCTTCCTCTACCTTCAACTTCAGGACAGCTCAGGAACTGAGGTGGTCCATGTGTACGCAAATCAAAATGACTCTCGCCTGCGCGCTTCCCTAACCGCCAACATATCAGCGGGTGATTACTATGTGGTGGTTCAGGCTTCAGGTCTCAATCCAATCGCGGGTCCCGGCTTTCCCCGTTACGGCTCAATGGGGGCCTATCAGTTGAGTGGAAACGTGCCGTCGCCAAATTCAGTCACGGTCCCCGTCATCAGTTCCGTCTCACCCGCCACCTTTGCCGCCTCCACGGATGCCAGGCAACTGATTATCTCGGGTTCAAATTTCAAACCTTCGAGCGACCAAAATGCCAGCCGGCTTGTGTACTTCCTTCCTGACAACAGACAAGCTAACCCACGACTTCCCATTTACACGAGCAGCAGCGAACTGCGCGACACGGTCATCTTCTCAGCGCCGGGGACATGGAAGGTGAAAGTGGTGAATGGTAACACCGAATCTTCGCCATTTTCGTTCATCGTCTCTGTCCCCCCCCAGTGCTGACAGGGCTTTCCATCTCTGGCGCGATGACCGTCAATGAAGGCGGTTCGGCTCAATATGTTGCGACTGCCACGTTCAGCGATGGTCCCGCACAAACTGTGACTCCGGTCTGGAGTGAAAGTTTACCGGTAACGAGCATATCGGCTTCCGGATTGTTGAGTGCCGGTTCGGTGTCGAGCGATACGCAGGTCACCATCACCGCCAGATACACCGCCGGTGGTGTCTCCCGGACAGCGACGAAAAGTGTGACCGTCCTGAATCTGCCATCCGGCACGGTGCAGTTCAGTTCAAGCACTTACACGGTGGGGGAGGCCACGG
>CALBIE010000490.1 GCA_937893495.1 uncultured Verrucomicrobiales bacterium
TGCTTCTCATTCGCCGTGCCGATGTTCATCTGTGCCGCCGGCGCGACTTCGCTGTAAGGACCGTTCTTGATGATCTTCTCATACATCTTAGCGGTTTTCTCCATCGATCGATACAACGGCAGGTAGCCGAACAACTTGAACTTTTGACCGTTGAGATAACGGGTTGCGATCCCGTACTGCCGCTTGAGAACTTCGTCGTAGTTTTTCGCCTTGGGATATTTTTCGAGCAGTTTCTGGTACTCCTTGAAGGCTCTTTCATCCCGCTTTTCCTCCTCATAACAGCGAGCCACGTAATACTGCGCCTCGGGCGTGTAGTCAGAAAGCGGCCACTGTTTGACGAGGCGTTTCGCCGATTTCTGCGCGAGACCATAATCGCCTTTTTCGAAAGCGGCCGTCGTCAATTCCAACTGATCCTTTGCCCGCGTCTTCTGCCAGTCAGACGTGCCGCCAATCGGCTCGTAGGTCCAACCCTCTCCGGCCTTGAAAATCAACGGTGCCGGACACGTCCGGGGAAAGGCCACCAGCCCCAGACACAAACCGAAAATACCAAGAATTCTGCCACTCATGGCTGGCACTTTAAGGGCCGCTGGCGAAGCAAGTCAAGGCGGGTGGCTCAAGCCCGCCGCATCCAGGCAATAATCATGGATTGCCATTGGCCATTCCCAATCCTACAAAAGGCCAAGCAAAAGCCCGTTGTACCGGTCGCGATCTCTTCGCTTGGCGCACCGGACGCGATGTTTGATGGCACGTTACGGAATTGCCTTCCAGCGCATTGCCACAATCGATAGTAGTTATCATCCATTGAATATTCGCCTTCCGCCAACCGACGCGGGGCCTGCAAAAATTGAGCGACTCTACTTTACCCTCGTCCAACGAGTCGGCGGACGGAACGCCGCACCGCCGCCGGCCTCGTTACGCGGGCAGGAATCCGCGGCGGTTCGACGAGAAATACAAGGAGCGTGACCCGTTGCGCGATGCGGAAACCGTGGCGAAAGTGCTCGCATCCGGCAAGACGCCCGCCGGCACACACCGCCCCATCATGGTCACTGAGATGATTGCCGCTCTCATGCCCCGGCCCGGTGCCTTGGTGGTGGATTGCACGCTCGGCTATGGGGGCCACGCCCGGGAACTACTTGCGCATCTGCTGCCCGATGGCCACTTGCTCGGTCTGGACGCGGACCCGCTGGAACTGCCGAAGACGGAGGCGCGCCTGCGTGAAGCGGGATTCGGTCCGGAGGCATTCACCGCCGTTCGTACGAACTTCGCTGGTCTGCCTCAGGCGCTGGTCACGGTTTCGTCGCTTTCGTCTGCGAGGAGCGCGGCGAATTCCGATTCACTGCTTATGGGCGCGGACTGTATTCTCGCGGATCTGGGCGTGTCTTCCATGCAACTGGATGATCCAGCGCGCGGCTTCTCCACGAAGTCCGACGGACCGCTCGACATGCGGATGAATCCACGCCGTGGCCAGTCCGCCGCCGCGTTGCTGGTCCGGAGTTCGTCGGAGTCATTGGCGGAACTGTTCAAGACCAATGCCGACGAGCCGCGTGCGCGCGAACTCGCCGCTGTATTGGCTCAACGTTCGTTTACTACGACCCGGGAACTCACCGACGCCATCCGCGCCGCCTCGCCCGAAACAGCGAAGGATGAAGTTGACCTCACGGTGCGGCGGGTATTCCAGGCGCTACGCATCGCGGTGAATGACGAGTTCTCCGCGCTGAACGCGTTGTTGCGCAGTCTGCCGACCTGCCTGAATCCCGGCGGACGCGTGGCCATTCTCACGTTCCATTCCGGTGAAGACCGGAGAGTGAAGCAGGCGTTCGCGGCGGGGTTGCGTGATGGCACCTACGCGGAGATCGCGCGTGACGTCATCCGCCCCACGGCGGAAGAACGGCACGACAACCCCCGTTCGTCATCCGCCAAACTCCGCTGGGCGCGACGCTGTTCGTAGCGCCAGCGTTTTGGTGTGCGGTGGCCTGACACCGCTTTGGATACGTTCCACCTGACACAAGGGCCTGCTCCAAGTGGCGATCAAATTTATTTTCGATAATCGAGCCCGTTGGTTTCGATCCGCATGAGCCAAAGCGCCGTCGAGTCTGCGCACGGCACAGTCCGCCAAATTCTCCAACCAGCGATTCGGCATTGATCGGCAGCCGGCACTCTGCAAGTTTCAGCGTAAGCATTACTACAGTTTCCAATAACCGGCGACACGTCCGCAAAATACATCATGTACTCGCACAAAGCAGTTTTCCTTTCCGCCATTACCTTTGCCTTACTCGGAACGTTTTCGATTCGAACGCAGGGTGCGACGACAATACTCGCCAATGAAGGCAAATCCCTCATGCCCGTCGTGGTTGCGGGCGATGCTCCAGAGGCACTAAAGATTACCGCCCGGACACTGGCCGATTATCTCGGGCGGATATCGGGCGGGAGGTTCGAGCTACGCGAGAACGGCCAGATCCAAGGAATCCGCTTGCGCCTGCTTCCCGGCGTTCCGGTGCCGGAGCACCGCGAGGATTATTCGATTCGCTCGTTTGCGGATCGGCTTGAGTTGATCGGCACCACGCCGCTGGCGATTCAGGATGCGGTCTGGGACCTGTTGCATCGCCTGGGACATCGGCAGTTTTTCCCCGGGGCGAAATGGGAGATTATTCCGTCGCTCAAAACGATTGCTGTCACGCTGGACGTCACGGAGTCACCGGATTATCTGAGCCGCCGCATCTGGTATGGCTACGGCCCGTGGGATTACGCGGCGGAACCGTATCGTGTGTGGAACGAACGCAACCGCATGGGTGGCGGTGTCAGCCTGCACACGGGCCACGCCTACGGCGGTATCATCAGGGCAAAGAAAGCAGCCTTCGATCAACATCCGGAGTATTACGCGCTGGTAAACGGCCGGCGAAATATCAAACCACAGGCCAAGCTGTGCATTGGCAATCCCGCGTTGCGCCGGACGGTCGTGGAGTATGCGTTGGAATACTTTGAGAAGCGGCCGGAGGAGGACAGCATTTCCATGGACCCGAGCGACGGGGGCGGCTGGTGCGAGTGCGAACCCTGCGCGAAAACCGGTTCCGTCAGTGATCGTGCACTGTTGCTGGCGAACGAGGTTGCCGGGGCCGTGAACCGCAGATATCCCGGAAAACTTGTGGGCATGTACGCCTACTCGTATCACTCACCTCCGCCCGCGATTCGGGCGCATCCGCGCGTGATCATCAGCGTGGCGACGGCTTTCGTGAAGGGTGGCATCTCCGTTGATCAGATCATGAAAGGTTGGGCGAAGAAAGGTGCCACGGTCGGCATTCGCGAATACTACAGCGTCAACACCTGGGACCGCGATCTGCCTGGTGCCGCCCGTGGCGCGCGACTGGATTATCTGGCGCAAAGTATCCCCGATTTCCACGCGAAGGGCGCACGGCATCTGAGCGCCGAATCGAGCGACAACTGGGGTTGCAACGGCCTTGGCTACTACTTTGCCGGCCGCGTGATGTGGGACACAGAAGAGGCGAAACGTCAGAACGAAATCGTCGAGGACTTTCTGGCGAAAGCCTTCGGTCCCGCAAAAAAACCGATGCGCGAGTTCTACGCGTTGATTGAGGGCGGGAACAAGCAAGCGCGGCTCGTTTACTCGGATTTGCTGGGTCGGATGTATCGTTGTCTCGATCGCGCGCGCCAACTCACGAGCGATGAGGCCATCGGCGGACGGCTGGACGATTTGACGCTCTACACGCGCTATGTCGAGTTGTTCGATCAGTATCGCAACGCGCAGGGTGCCAAACGTCAGACAACGTTCGAGGCATTGATTCGTCACGGCTATCGCATGCGCGGAACAATGATGATTCACACCAAGGCGCTTTATCGCGACCTGGCCGCGCGCGACAAGAGCGTGAAGATTCCCGAGGACTCGAAGTGGAACATCCCCGAGCCGAAGAACCCGTGGAAATCCAGTGAACCGTTCTCCCCGGGCGACTATGGCGATTTCATCCGCAGCGGCATCGGGCACAACGTACTGGTGGAGCTGGATTTCGAGCCACGGGATTTCAGTGAGATGCTGATGCCGGCCGAAAGTCTGGGCCTTCAGGTAAAGTCACCCGGCGAAGCCAGTCGCGGTCGGGGAATGCGCTCGTGGTTCACGCGTGTAAACAAGACACCCGCCGCAATTGAACTCAACGTGACGGGCGGGCTTATCAAGCACTACCGCGATCGCGGTAATGTAAAAGTCGATCTCTGGCGACTCGGCGGCGCGAGCGAGACCGGGGAAGCAGAGACACTTGTGAAATGCGACCGCAGCGTCCCGCCCGATGGCGTCGAACGCATCATCCGCTTCGCGATTGCGGAGCCGGGCCTTTATCGCGTGGACGTGAACGACGGCATGGACCTGACTCAGGTCACTTGGCCCGCCACACAGGTAATGACCTGGAAGATGACCTTGGAAGAACAGCCGCGAATGATATCCGGCCGCTGGTCGCTGCACTTTTTCGTTCCGCGCGGCACCAGAAAAATTGGGCTCTATCTCGATGCTGGTGGCGGTTCAATTTTGTGCCCGGATGGCACGACGGCGCTGAAAATCACCAGGCAAAACGGAACATTCATCAGTCTTGAAGTCCCGGTGGGAATGGATGGCCAACTGTGGCGGCTGAACCAAATCGCCGGCAAAGTGGCGCTGCTCAACGTTCCGCCGTATCTTGCGCAGACGCCGGAGCAATTGCTGCTCCCCGCGGAAGTGGTGCAATCGGTGACGAACAAATAAGCCGAGGGGTTGGTAAGAGGAAACTACACCGAAGAGCGCGCGGTTGCTTCCGTCACTTTCTTCTATCCCTTGATTTGCTGTCCCTTGATTTGCTTGCCGGGAAATACCCGCGCCTGTTTAATCGCCACCATCCATGAAGACGCAACTCTTCCGCTTTTGGCTTTCACTGATCCTGCTCGTCGGATTCCAAACGCAGTCACCCGCCGCCGGTGGGGATCCCCGTCCCAATGTCCTGCTAATCCTCTGCGATGACCTCGGCTACTCGGACATCGGGTGTTATGGCGGGGAGATCCGTACACCGAACCTTGATCGCATGGCGGCCGAGGGCCTGCGCTTCACGCAGTTCTACAACTGCGCCGTGTGTGTGACCACGCGGGCGGCGCTGACCACCGGCCTGTATCCGCGCAAGGCCACCGGCACGCTGCGCGACGACATGGTAACGCTCGGTGAGGTGATGAAGGCGGCCGGTTACTCGACCGGCTATACCGGCAAATGGCATCTCGGCAGCACGAAGCCGAAGCGGCCCATCGATCGCGGATGGGAGGAGTATTACGGCGTGTTGAGCGGCTGCTGCAATTTCTTCAATCCGGCCAAACCCGATCCGGTTTTCTACAATGGCGGAAAGACCCGTCCGTTCGCGCACAACGAAACGAACATCACCCAGTTTCCCGAGGACTACTACATGACCGATGCGTTCACCGATCACGCCATCAAAACCATTCAGCGCTTCACAAAGGCCGGCAAGCCGTTCTTCCACCATCTCTGCTACACCGCGCCGCACTTTCCGATGCAGGCATGGGAGGAGGACATTGCGAAGTACCGCGGTAAATATGCCGCAGGCTATTTCCGCATGCGCGAGCAACGTTTTGAACGCATGAAGAAGCTGGGAATCATCGCTCCGCAATGGGCGCTGTCCGTCGTCGATCACAAGACCGGCGACTTCCGTTACGACTACGACGTGACGCCCTGGGAGCAGTTGAAAGACCGGGCACGCGAGGAACGACGCATGGAGGTTTACGCGGCGATGGTGGACCGGCTGGATCAGCAAATCGGCCGACTGTTGAAATCGCTGGACGATCTCGGCATCGCGGAGAACACGGTCGTTTTCTTCCTCTCGGACAACGGCGGGTGCGCCAGTTGGCCGAATCCGGACAAGGAGCCGGGATTCGAGGAATACAATCGCGGAATTCCGGTCGGCGACGGGCGCGGCTACGAATTCGTCGGCAAGGGTTGGGGTTGGGCGCAGAACGCTCCCTTCCGTCGACACAAGACATGGACCTATGAGGGCGGAATCGCGACGCCGATGATCGTCCGCTGGGCCGGAAAGGTGAAAGCGGGATCAATGACCCATCAACCGGGGCACCTGATTGATTTCATGCCCACCTTCATCGAACAGGCCGGTGGAAGTTATCCGAAATCATTCAAGGGAAAGGAGATTATCCCGATGGAAGGCAAAAGCCTGCTGCCGATTCTGAACGGGCAGCAGCGCGAACCACATGAGTCACTTTGCTGGGCGCTCTACGGAAATCGCGCGATTCGCCAGGGCGACTGGAAACTCGTCTGGGGCGCAAGCGACAAACGATGGGAGCTTTACAACCTCGCAAGCGACCGCTCCGAGACGGTGGATTTGGTCGGAAAGTATCCCAGCCGAGTCGCATCGATGACCGCCGAATGGGAACGCTGGGCGAAGCAATGCGAAATGGCGTTTTGATGCAATGGAGCGCCGGCATGTTGCCGGCTTAGATCTGTTATTTTTCACGGCTGGTCACGATATCATTTGAAACCGATGTTGACTTCAAACGCCGAAAGCCGGCTGCAAGCCGGCGCTCCGTTGAAGATTTACTGAATGCCGCGCGCGTCCGATGATCCAATGTTGAACCCATGAATGTGCCGAATTCGATGAATCTAACCACTGCATTGCCAAAGCCGCTCGCGAAGGTCCGCGAGGTCTTGGAGTGCGTGCGCCGCCGCGCCGCTTTCCTTTTGGCGGGCAAGGAAATAAAATCAATCACCTGGGAATCCGGCAGCCTCGCGGATATACGACCGACGCTTACACGCCCAGTCTTTTCGCATCACTCGAATGTCGATTTTCCGTCCGAAAGCGCCGGAGCACCGGCGCACTCCAAGACGCTGGCGCTTGGATTTATGCACCTTCCCATGAACGCCCCGGCACGAGGGACGCCCGGTGAGGGCACCGGGCCTACACGGTGTAGGCAGGGTCCCCTGACCCGGCGCTTTGGGTTCACGGGTACCAGGCGCGAACTTTTTCGAGAATATCTCGCTCCAACACCAGCCATGGTTGCTTTGCTCCTGTTGTGCGCCACTGGGTTGGCATCCGCAGCCAAGCGCCCGCCGGCAAAGGGGATTGAAGTCACGTATCCGCCTGCCCTGCCGGGAGGGAAGTCATTCGTCTCCGATAAAACCAAGGAGTTTCTCACGGCACCGGACTCACTTCAAAAAGGCGTCGCCATCGCGAAGACTCCACCCACCGTTGACCTGCTCTATTACCCGGGACAAACCTATGCGGGGAAACCATGGTCGGTGTGGGGCGACAGTCTCGCCGTGAATGGAAGGTGTTACTCCGCCATCGGCGATCACCTCGCACCGCAGGGCAACGCGTTTGTTTTCGAGTACGATCCAACGACACGCAAGTTCCGCCAGTTGACGGATGTGAAAAAACTGCTCGGGCTGCCGGCGGGACATTACATGCCGGGAAAGATTCACAGTCGCATCGATCTCGGCAGTGATGGCTGGCTGTATTTCTCGACGCATCGCGGTTCCACAAAGGTGACGACGGACGAGTTTCATTACACGGGCGACTGGATTCTCCGGGCTCATCCCGCCAGCGGTAAATCGGAAATCGTCGCGCGTGGTGCCGTGCCAAAACATTGCCTGCCGGCAAGCGTGATGGATCCGAAACGGATGATTTTCTACGCCGGCAGCGCGCCCGGTTCGAAGGACGATCCGCTCGGCATCCAGTTCCTTGCCTACGATGTACGAAAGCGGAAGGTGCTTTATTCCGGACCGGATGGTCCGGCCCGCGCACTGATGTTTTCGCCGTCCACCGGTCGGATCTATTTCAATCCGGAAAAGGATGATTCGGCACTGATGCGGTTCGATCCAGACAAGGGTGGCCCTCCGGTTCGGCTTGAGAAAAATATCGGCGTACGCGCAGCCTCGGCGGAAACACCGCAGGGCATCATCTACACCGTCTCACAGGGTCAGGGAGGAAGTGAATCCACACTGTTCGCGTTCAATCCAAAGACGGAATCCGTCGAAGAACTGGCGGCCGTCGCAGTCGGCACGCAACAATATGTGACGTCGCTCGACGCCGATCCTACCGGGAGGTTTCTGTATTACGTGCCCGGCGCGCATGGAGGCGCGGAGAAGGACGGGACGCCAATTGTCCAATTCGATATCCGGACAAAGACGCGCAAAGTACTCGCGTTTCTCGAACCGTTTTACACGAAGAATTACGGAGTCACCCTCCGGGGCACGTATGGCCTGGCAGTCGATCCGGCGGGGGACAAACTTTACATCACCTGGAACGCCAATCGCGGCAGTCGTGCGTGGGATACGTGTGCGCTGACGGTCATTCACATTCCCAAATCGGAGCGATGAATGTAGGCTTGGGAGAAGAATTATGATTCGATTTGAAATGGCTTCCGTGGAAGCACCTCCCAACCCCGTAGCAGCCGACGTAAGGAGGCTCACTTTTATAAACTTCATGCTCAGAGCCTCCTTGCGTCGGCTGCTACGGGGCGGCGGTTCGCGGAAGTCACCAAAACGTTTTGGAATCGTAGCGCAGTCATTCCTGTCTTCGGGTTCCGCGGCAACGGCGAAAGGACGCGGACGTGTTGCGATTGCCAGCTTGCTCACCACCTTGTTGCCATTCACCAGCCCGGCCGCAGCGCCCAAGGATATGCCCGTGTTTCGCACCACGGTGTTTGAAAGCGGCAGGGATGGTTATCATACCTATCGTATTCCCGCACTCATCACGACGCAGAAAAGCTCGTTGCTGGCATTCTGTGAAGGTCGAAAGACAGGCGCGGGCGATCACGGCGATATCGATCTCGTGCTGCGACGTTCCGATGACAACGGCAACACGTGGTCGCCTCAGGAGATTGTATTCGAAGAAGGCGGGCCGGCGAAGATTACCATCGGTAATCCGTGTCCGGTCGTGGATGCGGACACGGGAACCATCTGGCTGCCGTTCTGCCGCGACAACGACGGCGTCTTCATAACGCACAGCCGCGATGATGGGAAAACCTGGGCAAAGCCCATCGAGATCACTTCGACGGTCAAGGTGAAGGACTGGGATTGGTATGCGACTGGACCGGGGCATGGCATTCAGATTCAACGCGGAAAACACAAGGGGAGGTTGGTCATTCCATGTGACCATCGCGTGAAGGACAAAAAAGGGAGTTGGAACGAACGCGGCCGGTCGCACATCTTCTACAGCGACGATCACGGCAAGTCGTGGAAACTCGGTGGAAGCACCGACTGGAGTATGAACGAATGCGAAGTCGTCGAGCTGTCCGACGGCCGCCTTTTGCTTTCGATGCGAAACTATCGCGGCAAGAAGCAGCGGGCCTTCGCGGTCAGTGACGACGGGGGGACGACGTGGTCGCATCCGGAGAACCATCCACAAGTGCATTGTCCGACCTGCCAGTCGAGCATTCACCGTCATGCGTGGGCTGAAAACCTGATTCTTTATTCCGGCCCCGGGGGACCAAGCCGTTCGCATTTGACTGTTCGTGCCAGTTTTGACGACGGCAAATCGTGGCCGCTCTCCCGTGAGTTGTTCGCTGGCCCATCGGCCTACTCGGACATCGCGATACTTTCCAACGGCGAAGTTGCCTGCCTGTTTGAGGGTGGGTCGAAGCAATATCGTGAAGGTATTCAGTTCGCCCGGTTCCACGTAAACTGGCTCATCCGGCAACCGTGGACCAGTCCGCCGCCTGATTCACGGGCCGAATATGGTCACGGCATCATGCCGGAAGATGCGCAGGATGGTTGGCTCAGCCTGTTCGACGGTGCCACGACATATGGATGGAATGGCGGCACGATTGCACGCGGCGTACTAAGTGGTCCTGCAATCTCAAAGGTGGTGTTCACCGAAAGCGAATTGCGCGGAGAAGTTGTTCGCGCCGGGCATTTGCGGGTCGGCAACGGTATCTACGCGCTCAACAAGGGTCCATTCACTCTCCGCATCAACACGGCTGACACCCGTCCGGTCACGCTGGACGACGAAATCGCGTTGAAAGAACTGGCCATCCGCCCTGTGCGTCTGCAAACCGCTTTCAACGGAACCAATCTGTCCAACTGGAAAATCATCCCCAACCCGCACAATCCAAAGGTAAAAGCAGACTGGCGACTTAAGGATGGCCTGCTGCACGTGACCGATGGACCCAGTGCGCTGGAGTGGAAGGACCAGCACGACAACGTGGTAATTCAGATCGAAGCCCGCACCGGCAAATTGTCGAACGGCGGCTTGTTCTTCCGAAGCATTCCCGGCGACTTCATGAACGGTTACGAGGCACAGCTTTTCAATTCGTGTTACGATCAGAATCCGGCCAAGCCGGTTCGCTACAGCACGGGGGCAATCGATGATCGGCAGATGGCCCGCCGCCTGGTCAGCCGCGATGGTGAATGGTTCACCATGGTCGTCATTGCCCATGGGCAGCAAATCGCGACGTGGGTGAACGGCTATCAGCAGACGCTGTTGAACGACACGCGGGCACCACACGACAATCCGCGTCGCGGCCTTCGCATTGGTGCCGGGACGATTCAGATTCAGGCGCATGATCCGGAGACGGATTTCGAGATTCGCAGTGTGCGGATCGGCGAGATCCTGCGATTTCATTGATCGTAGCGCAGCCGTCCCCGGCTGCGGGTTTACGTGGCGTCTCGCCACGCGGGCAATCAGACCGCAGAACACGGGTTCAATCCCCGACGCTATGGGTTGAACATTGGTTCTGGCACCGGGACGGTGCCAGAACCCGCAGGCGAGACGCCCGCGCTACACTAAAATCTCCCTGCTTGGCATAGGTCTGAGAATCTGCCATTTCTTCACCATCCTATTACCGAAATGAAACGACTCATTCTTTCTCTCGTGGCTTTGCTGCCGTTCACCCTTCCCGCCGCATCACCCAGGCTCAACCTCGGCAAAATCACCGAGAAGCATGAGATGATTCCCATGCGTGATGGTGTTCGCTTGAGTGCGTTCCTCTATTTCCCGAAAGGCCAGGGCCCATGGCCTGTCATCTTCCAGCAGCGCTACGCAAAGATTGACAGCACGGGAACACGCAAAGCTTCCGCGAAGCTCGCTGAAGGCGGATTCGTGGTGGCAATGGTCAATTATCGGGGCACGCATTTGTCCGAGGGCAAGTACGTGGCGTATCGCGCACTGCAATGGGGCGAGTTGCGCGATGGTTATGACGCCTGTGAATGGTTCGCGAGCCAGCCATGGAGCACTGGCAAGATCGGAACCTTCGGCGGTTCACAGGGCGGATATGCGCAGAACTATCTGGCGGTGACACAACCACCGCATCTTGTCTGTCAATTCATGACAGACACCGGCCTGAGTCTGTTTCAGGAAGGGTATCGCATCGGCGGCACGACGCGCCCTGAGCGCTTCAAGGGCATGGCGGCGAACTGCCGCAATCCGAAAGACAACGACGACATGTTGGCCGAATGGTTCAGCCATCCGCATTACGACAATTACTGGAAGGACGAGGATTGCACGCTGCACTTCAACAAGATGAATGTGCCATGCTTCACGCTCGGGAGTTGGTTCGATTTCATGAACCAGGGTTCCGTTGCCAGTTTTGTCGGCCGACAACATCAGGGGGGTGCAAACTCGCGCGGCAAGCAATGGCTGCTCATCGGTCCCTGGTTGCACGGCGGAAGCAAGGGCAACAAAATCGCGGAAATGGTTTTTCCCGAAAACGCCGCCTGGCCGTTGACGGAGCAGATGGTTCGCTGGTTCGATTACTGGCTGAAGGGAAAGCAGAACGGCATCGAGAAGGAAAAGCCCGTCCGCTACTATGTCACCGGCGCCACGGGCGAACCGGGCGCACCCGGAAACGTCTGGCGGACGGCCAGCGACTGGCCAGTTAAAGCGAAAGCCACTCCGATGTATTTGCAGAGCGACGGAATGCTGTCGTCCGCCAAGCCGAAGGTAGAAGCCCGAACGCGGTTTGTGAGCGATCCGTGGCACCCCATGGAAATGCCGGGCCGCTCCTTTCTCGGAGCGAAAGACGCGCGTCCATTCGAGCGTCAATCTGAGGTTCGCACCTTCACGACGAAGCCGCTCACTCAACCGGTCGAATGGACGGGTCGCGTGCAGGCGGAGTTGTATATCTCCTCCACCGCGAAGGATACGGACTTCATCGTCCGCGTGAGCGACGTCTATCCGGACGGGCGGTCGATGCTCCTGGTGGACTATCCGTGGCGGGCGCGTTATCGCGAAGGCTTCGATCACGAAGCACTGCTGGAGCCGGGCAAGGTTCACAAACTGGCGTTTCCGGTCGGCTGGATGAGCCAGATTTTCAACAAAGGTCATCGCATCCGCGTCACAGTCGCCAGTACCGGTGCACCGCTCTATGAGCCCAATCCGCAAACCGGCAAACCGTTGACGATTGAGTTTCCGAAGGACGCGCAAGTGGCGACCAACTCAATCCATCATTCCAAGATTCACGCGTCGCGAATCATAGCGCCGATTCGAGCAGGGCGGCGATGATTCGGCGAAAAACGGGCTCGTTACCCATCGGTTGGGGATTTGTCGTTGCGTGTCGATCCGTGGGCCGGTTGAGCTACGGAATCAGACCCGACTGCCGGGTTTCGGAATCGCGTAGCCGCCTTCGGGCAGTGGTTTCACGCGGGTCTCAGCATCCCATGCTTCGCCGTCAGGCGTGATTTTGTGACCGCTTTCCAACGCCTCATCCCATTCGAGCATCTGGCCGGTGTAGGCGGCCATGCGCCCGAGGATAGCGGCAAACGAGGCGTGCGCGCCGTACTCCGCCTCGTTGTGCGGCAGGTCTTCGCGGATGGCGCGGAACAAACGATCGTGTTCGATTTGATATGAGTTGCCTGTTTCCTTCATGCGCCACGCCCGGTCGGATGGTTGATCGTAAGGCTGGATCATCGCGCGGCTCTTGCCGAGAACTGATGCACCCCCTTTCGCGCCATCCGCGTATTCGCCAAAGGTGCCCCAGCAGCCTTTGATGTGACGATGCTGCGATAGCAGTTTGGAGCCATCCGGAAAATCGTATTCCACGTAGAAGTGATCGTAGATGTTGCCCCATCCGGGTCCGGTGCGGACGAGCCGCCCGCCCTGTCCCTGAGCGCGCACGGGGAGCATACCCTTCATCCAGAGCGCCACGTCGTAATCATGCACACTTTGCTCGACCAGAAAATCGCCACTCGCCCACGCAAAGTAATACCAATGCCGCGTCTGGTATTCGAGCTCGGTCTCACCGGGTTGGCGGATGTGATTCTTGCCGACGCCACCCCGCATGTTGTAGATGCGAATCGTGTTCAACCGCCCAATCTCGCCCGCGTGAATCCTTTCCAGGGTCGCTTCATACATCGGACTGTGCCGACGATTGAGCCCGACGCCAACTTTGAGGTTTTTCCGCTTCGCCTCTTTCGCCGCCGTCAATACTTGCTGAATTCCGTGGGCATCGCTGGCAACCGGCTTCTCCATGAACACATGCTTGCCGGCCTTGACAGCGATCTCGAATTGTTGCGCGCGGAATCCCGGTGGGGTAGTAAGAATGACGACATCAATCTCCGGCAGGGCCATGACTTTTCGATACGCGTTCAACCCGACGAATCTCCGTTCCGGCGGAACATCCACACGGTCAGTCGGCGCTTTGACATCCGGCGAGCGCGAGAAATTCCCACCCGCTGTCAGCGACTTGTAGCTCTTGTCCAGTGAATCCTCGAAGGCGTCGGCCATGGCCCAGAGTTTGACCTTGCCGTAGGTGCTGAGCGCCTGAACAGCCGCACCGGTGCCCCGTCCGCCACAGCCGACGAGGGCAATCTTGACTTCGCGATCCCCGACCGCCTCAGCGCGGGCGTTGGCGTCGGGTTTCAAAAGGGCGCCACTCACTGCAGCGGCGGTGGAGGTCGCGATAAAATCGCGTCGGTTTACGGATAATGTTTCGGTTCTCATGATATTTCAATGCCGTCCGGCAACGACTTCTCCCTCTCCTCCATCGGGATGGGGGAGAGGAGATTGGTTGTTCGCCTCTCCTCGATCCATCGTCGCGGGGAGAGCATGGGTTTGCGGATCCGAAATTCGGGCATTACGCGCTTCAAATATTCGATCAAGTTTCATCAACGCGAAATCTCGCTGAGTTTCAAAACATGTTCGTGGATCCGTTCACCATCGATGTTGATCGCCTCAAACTTGACCTGCGGGTCTCTCGCCGTGGTATCGAATGACATCAGCCCGAAGGAGCATTGCTTGTTGTAGCCCCAAATCATTCCTTCGGTCTTCACGACGCCGTGCGTGTGACGATTGGTCAGGCGCGAGCTTTCGAATTCATACAAATCGTAGCCGTTCGCGCGCTTCGTCACCCGCAAATCCGTCCGATGTCGGTCGGCGGCAATCAGGAACACGCCGTTGATTCGGTTCTGTTCGATGTAGGAATAAATCTCCTCGCGTTCCTTCGGGAAACCATCCCAGGGATCCCTGCTGCCGGGCTTGACCCCGGCGGTCCAGGGCACTGGCGAGGCGACGACCTTGAAAGTGCCTTTGGAGTTTTTCAACGTGTCAAATAACCATCGCTTCTGCACCGGGCCGATCATGCTGCCTCCTTTGAGATTTCGATAATACCGGCCGTCGAGAAAAATGAAATGCACGTCGCCGATGTGAGTGTCGTACCAGCAACCCGGCTGCTTCTCGCCACCACCGTAGCCGGGATTGACCCAATTCTGCCGGAAAACATTCCAGACCTCGCGCTTCCACTTCGGTTTCTCGATATCCGGTCCGGGAACGCAGTCGTTCACGCCGAAATCGTGATCGTCGTAGATGGAAAACATGGCGGTGCCCGCCACCAACCGCCGCCATTCCGGCCGCGATTGCCGGCGATAATAGCAGTAGTATTGTGTCAGCGTTTTCTCGGGCTGGTCGATATAGACATTGTCGCCGAGCATGAACATGGCGATTGGTTTGAAAGTAAGGATATTGTCCCACATGCGTTCCCATTCCGGGATGTAGCCCGCGCCGCCGCCAAACCCGACGCTGAACCGCGCCTTCGCTCCCTGTTTCGGAAACGTCTTGAATCTCGTGTTCTCCGCCGCGGCTGACTTGCCATCAACGTAAACTTGATAATGGTAAGTCGTTGCCGCCTTGAGATCACCCACGCGAATCACCATCGTATAATCAGACGCTTCCATCGTTCGGGCCGATTGCGGTTTTGCGCCCGCGACACGAATCTCAACCTTGGCCGGCCGGGATGTCCGCACCCAGAACGACGCGCCGTCATCAGTCACGGAACCAATCATCGGCCCGTGGACCAGCACCGGGTTCGGCAATTCGCGCGACCATTTTTTGAATTGCTCAGTGGTATGAAGTTTCTCAAGCAACTCCCGCGGACCCACCACCAACCGACTGAATGCCAGTCCCGCATCCAGCGCCGCCTGCGCGTGTTTGATTGCCGCATTCATGTCGTCGCGCTGGAGTTCAATCATCATGCGAAGGAAATGCGTTTCCGGCGCGTTTTGATCGCCCTTCTTCAAAACCTTTTCCGCCTGATCGAGCCTGCCATCCGCGACATGGCGCGAGGCATCCCGCTGGGGGTCATGTTGCGCGTGGGCGAAGGAGCCGGCTGCGAGGAGAGCGGCAGCGGTGATTCGGGAAATCATGCCGGGATACAAGCAGGATTCAGAAGGGCTGGCAAGATGGTCGTGTATGATTGCCAACAAGAACCGAATGACCGGATCTCACCGCGAAAAAAACGGGGAGCATAGCCGGCCCGGCTGTGAAGCTGACCGGCTCGGTCAGCGAGTGAATCGGTACACGCCGGGCGAGCCGCCCGACGGCACAGGCCAGCGGCCCAGGCTCCCCAACTTTTACGATGTTCGAGGGCAACCGGGCGATTCGCAACGGAAAGACTTTTGATTGCCGGCTGATGTTGGTAAAGGCAATCTCCATCTCATCCATGAACAGACGTGAATTTCTTTCCACATCCGCACTCGCCGTTGCGGCTTACCCCGTAATCGGCGCGCCGGACGGCGGCCTGATCAAGTCCATCACCAAACACACGGTCCTCCACAATCGCGACGGGAAGGGCGTCACCTGGTTTCATCCCCGTGCGTGCGTCGTTCCGGGAAAAGATGGCACACGGGAAATACTGATGAACCTGCAGGCAATTGGCGGTTCGGATTATTTCGGGCCGGTTCAATGGATGCGGTCGATGGATGAAGGGAAGTCGTGGACGAAGCCGGAAGGCATCCCGGCATTGGCGCGCGATCCGGTTCCGGAAAAGGCTGGCCTGATGGCGGGAGTATGTGACGTGGTTCCGCAATATCTTCCTGAGTCCGGAACGGTGCTGGCAATGGGGCATGTCGTCTTCTATCGGGGGCCGCGTTTTGCGCGCGGCGATCAGTTGGCGCGATATCCCGTCTATAGCGTGCGACGAAAGGATGGTAGCTGGTCTGAGCGAAAGATTCTCAAGTGGGACGATCCTCGTGGCGGGCATATCTATTCGAACAACTGCGGGCAGCGCATCGTGTTACCGAATGGCGATATTCTGATGTCGTTCACCTTCGGACCCAAGGCAGAACATCGAATGGTGGCCGGCGTGCTGTGTTCGTTCGATGGCGAGGAGTTGAAGATTAAGCAAGTCGGACCACCGCTGGAGCTCAAGGTGGGTCGTGGATTGCTGGAACCATCGATTACGCAGTTCAAGGGAAAATTTTATCTCACCATTCGCGCCGAGGATAATCACGGCTACAACAGTGTCAGCGATGATGGCCTGCATTACGCGGAGAAGAAGGCGTGGGAATGGGATGACGGCAAACCTGTTTTGATGTCCACGACCCAGCAGCATTGGTTGACCCATTCGGACGGACTGTTCCTGGTTTACACGCGGAAGGATGCATCGAACACCGGCGTCTTGCGCTGGCGTTCGCCGCTCTGGGTAGCGCAGGTTGATCCGGAAAAGCGGTGCTTGATTCGTTCCACCGAGCGCGTGGCGCTGCCGCTGGTTGGCGATGGCGTTAAGGATCCGAACAACGTCGCGCTAATGGGCAATTTCAATATCACAAATATCAGTCGCGATGAATCATGGGTGACAGTCGGCGAATGGCTGCCACGCCAGGGCGCAAAGGGGGATTTGCTCCTGGGCCGAATTCGCTGGAATCGGCCGAATCGATTGCCACTCTGGTAAACGTAACTGGAAGGCTGAACGGGATCACAGATCCGCTCGACGATAATTCAATGGTTGTCATTGCCACGAATGGGCGAATAATCACTGATTAGACCAGTCGAAAAACTATGCTCCGCGTCGTTTCCAATTCTTATGCGCCCGATTGTGAAGGAGTGCGTCGGCGCGAGTTTCTTCGCGTCGGTGCCTTGAGTCTCGGAGGGTTGAACCTTTCGCAGCTTCTTGCAACTCGCGCGTGGGCCGGAACCGGGAGTGACGTTTTGACCGGCAAATCGGTTGTAATGCTGAATCTTCAAGGCGGACCAACTCACATCGAGACGTTTGATCCGAAGATGACCGCGCCGTCGGAATATCGCGCAATGTTTGGCGAGGTGAAGACCAGCCTCCCCGGCGTGACGTTTGGCAGCCATTTCCCCCGACTGGCGAAGCTGGCGCACAAGATGGCGGTGGTGCGGAGTTATGCTCACGGAATCGGCAGCCATGGCCCGGCGGCGGCGCACGTCGCTGCCGGTGGCAATCCGACCGGGGCCTGCATGGCATCGCTTTTTTCGCGCATTGCCGGATTTACGAATAACGAGAGTGGCATTCCCAATAATACCGTTATCGTGCCGGGCGCGACGGGTGAAGCGTATCGCTCCCTGAATGCCGTGCCTGACCGCATCATCGGCACGGGCTCGCTTCCACCAGCGTATAAGGCATTTGATCCAAGCAAAGGAAGTCAAGTGCTCAACGACATGCAGTTAAGCATCGGCGACGATCGTTTTGCCGATCGAAGAGCGCTGCTGAACGGAGTGGACAAACTGAAACGTTGGGCGGATGCGTTCAGTATCATTTCGAGTGCGGGCGATATCGAACAGCAGGCCATCGACGTCATTCTCGGGGGTGTCTCGAAAGCCTTTGATTTGTCATCCGAAGATCCGCGCACGCTGGAAAGTTATGATACGAGTCGCTTCAAGATCCCGCCGGGGTTGTCCAAAAGAAAGAAGAATGGTAAAGCGATTCCCGGATTTGCCCCAGTAGCGCTCGGTCGACAAATGTTGATGGCCCGTAAATTGTGCGAGGCCGGATGCGGTTTTGTCACGGTTACGAACACGGGTTGGGACATGCACGGAAACGCCTTTGGCATTGACGACGGGATGCCGATTCTTGGACCAGCGGTGGACAAGGCAGTCAGCGCGTTCATTGAAGACTGCGAACAGCGAGGGCTCTCAGAAAAGATTCTTTTGGTCATCACCGGTGAATTTGGCCGAACGCCGCGCATCAATAAGCAGGGCGGCCGTGATCATTGGGGCCGTCTCTGTACCCTGGCTTTTGCCGGTGGCGGATTGAAGATGGGTAACGTGGTGGGGCGATCAGATCGCACCGCAAGCGCTCCCGCGGACAATCCGGTGACAAGTAATATGCTGCTGGGTACGATCATGCATACGCTCCTGAATATTCCCAATCTCCGCCTGCGCGCCAACCTCCCGGACGACGTGCAACGCGCCATCGTAACCAGCCGTCCGATTCCACAGTTGATCTAAATGTCTTCCATGACCGCGACACAGATACCAGGCGTGATTCCCCATCAAGTTGTACACAAATCAGGATTGTTATCGCGCGAAATTCGCGAACAACAAACGATTAAGTCAATCGAACAATAATGCTCCGCGTCGTTTCCAATTCCTTTGCGCCCGACTGCGAAGGAATGCGTCGGCGTGAGTTCCTCCGGGTCGGGGCGCTCGGCCTGGGGGGATTGAACTTGTCTCAATTGTTGGCCGGCCGCGCCCTTGCCGGTACCGGGAGCGGTGTATTCACTGGCAAATCCGTCGTGATGCTGAATTTGCAGGGCGGCCCCACGCAGGTGGAGACCTTTGATCCCAAGATGACGGCTCCCAGCGAGTATCGGGCGATGTTTGGCGAGGTGAAGACCAGTCTGCCAGGGGTCACGTTTGGCAGCCAGTTCCCGAGACTCGCCCGGCTGGCGCATCGAATGGCGATTATACGCAGTTACGCGCACGGAATCGGGAGTCATGGTCCGGCGGCCCTGCATGTCGCGGCGGGTGGCAATTCCACGGGTGCCTGCATGGGCAGCCTGTTTGCTTGCGCGGCCGGGACTACCAACGCACGAACCGGCCTTCCCAACAACACGATCATCATACCGGCAGCGGTCGGGTCGGATTACAAGGATTTGAGTGCCGTGCCGCAACGCGTGACGGAAACCGGTTCTCTCCCACCGGCGTACAAGGCCTTTGATCCCGGCAACGGAGGGACGTTGCTCGAGGATATGAAGCTTAACGTGTCAGCCGATCGTTTCGACGACCGCAAGACATTGTTGGGGGAACTGGATAAACTGCGCCGCCGCGCCGACGGCAAGATCGAGAGTTCTTCCACCTTCGAACAGCAGGCGCTGGACATCGTGCTGCGCGGTGCTGGAGCGGCGTTCGATCTCACGAAGGAGAGCCCGCGAACAATTGCCCGATACGATACCGGGCATATCAAACCCGGTGCCGGAGCGCAGAGTCGAAACAGCTACGCCAAGATGTTTTCGCCGGTGGCACTGGGCAAACAAATGCTCATGGCCCGGCGACTGGTGGAGGCGGGATGTGGGTTTGTCACGGTTACCTGCACCGGCTGGGATATGCATGGCGGCGGCAAGGAATACACGGTCTCCGACGGCATGCCCGTATTGGCTCCCGCAGTCGACAAGGCGGCCAGCGCGTTCATTGAGGATATCATTGACCGGGGTCTATACGATCAAGTGCTCCTGGTCGTGACGGGTGAATTTGGCCGAACACCCAAAATCAACACCAAAGGCGGCCGCGATCATTGGGGCAACTTGTGCACACTGGCGTTTGCGGGAGGTGGCCTCAATATGGGCCAGGTGGTGGGTCGCTCCGACCGCACTGCCAGCGCTCCCGCGGACAATCCAGTGACGAGTAATATGCTGCTTGGAACAGTCATGCACACCCTGTTGAATGTTCCAAATCTTCGCCTCCGTGCCGACCTGCCCAATGACGTTCAGCGCGCCATCGTCAACAGTCGGCCTATTCCACAGTTGGTGTGATGCCGAAACCGAGCGCGGTTATCCTTGCAGGCGTAGAACCAACAGACGGTATCGGACCTTGATTAATGACCACCGGCAGTGATGCTGATGGCATGAACTCTCTGT
>CALBIE010000491.1 GCA_937893495.1 uncultured Verrucomicrobiales bacterium
CGACCCTATCAGATGAAATACCTTACCGCAACCCCGGTAGCAGAAGTCGCTCATTCGTTCGATACCGGAGATTTGCTCACCTGGCCTCCCCTCAAGCAATCCAGAGAAAGGGCGCGATTGGCAGACGGTGTGGCCGATTCCGCTAAAGATCGCGAACCACGGGATCTGCCTCTGCCAACCGCATCCGAATTCATCCAGTTTGCTACCAGGCGTACTGCCAACCGACGGTAATCATCCAGTCAGTTTCAAGCTGCGGTCCCTCCAGTCGCTGCGCCACCGGCAATCCACCTTCAATCGCTATCCGATGACCTTTCAGGGGCCCTTTGCGAACGTAGTAATTGATGCCCAACAGCAAATCCAGGCGCGTTCCGCCCCGACGATTCGGATCAGCCGTCGGAACTCCGAAACCAACGGGTACCGGTAACGTCCCAAGCCGCGAATCAGCTCCATCGATATTTCCCCAGGTTAATGATTTGATGCGAACCGAACTGCTGATCGTTTCACTGACTCGACGAGCGATCCAGGTCGATGCCTCGATTTGATTCCCAAGACTGTAGTTCTGATGGTTTTCACCTAAACGAATCGTTCCCATGGTCTGCGCTCCCCACGACCAATTGGTGGTCTGTCCAAGATAGGTGAGCCCCGGCAGAAAATCTACCGTCCCGGAACCCAACTGCATGGGATAAGGCATTAATCCCTGCGCGAATCCGACGCCGGGTGTCGGCACGATGTCGGTCTCATTAATTGATCCGGTCGGAAGACTGAATCCCGCGTTCAGATGGAAACTATGCCGATCCTGGTTGTACAACTTGAACAACCCACCCAACCGGATATCGCCGATTCCATTCGCCTCAGTAGTGAACCGAGAACCTGCAATGGCGACCAATGGAGCGGGCGGTGTTGGCGAAATCATGTGATCCATCGAAATGTTTTTGTAAGGTAACATCCCCATCAGGGTCACACGGTCGTGCACCGCGTGCATTACGCCAAACATGTGCATCTGCATATCCATGTTGAGCGGCACCACCGGAAAGCCGGCGCCACCCGCGAAGGCAATCTGCGAGAATGACAGGCGATCGTTCCCCATCCGATTCCCGCCCATGTTCATGTACGTATATCGATAGGAAGCCATCCACTCGCCCTTCTTGTGGTAATGTTCTCCCATCACACCGATGGGGGCGTGTCCATCGGGCCGAGCCCCGGACCATTCATCATGCGCGTCGGCAGGAAAGGTTATTGATACGAGGGCGGTAACGGTTAGCAGGAATTTGTATTTAAATTTCATAAACTGATTGTCTTGGAAAACCATCGGGTTGTTGATTAATGCCGCCGCATTGCAACCCGGGGTCAATGCGCACGAAAGGGAATGAGATTGCGGGGAATCTGCCGGATTCAGACTGACAACCCAAAGAGTGCACCGTTTTCGACGATCACCGATGGGGGCCTGAATTCCAACAGTGAATCAGGCCAGCGGAGGTGGAACGGGCGGGGATTGAGTCCGCTGGAGAACAACAAATAATCGATCGATTGCGCAATCAACCATTGGTGCCACGAAGGTCTGCGACGATGTCGTCTCGACCACAAGATCGAGTTTGAAAATCTTAATCTCCTGTCCCGACTTCTTTTCAGCCTGCTGCCCTTTGGCAATGAATTTGCAGATTCGACAGGGATTCTTACCGCCCACGGCCATTTTAATCGCCGTTGAGAGTGAGAATTTTTGTGTGAATGACACCACCGTCCCGGTCCATGCCAGGCCCTGCAACAACGCCCAGTGCAACCCCAACGAAAGGGTGAGTGCCAGAATGACAAGCCATTGCGACAGACGCTTCAAGGCGAAGACGATTTCGACAAACTCGAAGCTGGTCAACGTAAAATGGAATTCGACATCACGATGGGCGCGTTCGGGCGAAGTCCCGCCGCGGGCGCGCGGACTTTAGTCCGCAGAGACGTTGCAGTGCGGAACTATTCCATATACCGGTGACGATGGTTGCAAGCGGACGTTTCTACGGCGTAAACGCCGCGCTCCGGGGCTCCACCCGAATGCACTCATCACGATCAGAAATAAAACTTCCCGGCGGCGACCAAAGGAATAGATTGGTTCCATGCACCGCAGAACCTTTCTCGGCACTGGACTGGCTGGAATCGCAGCGACCGCATTGCCGACATCCACTTACGCAGCACTCGCTCGACCGCGGATCAAGCTCGGAATTTCCAGCTATTCCTACTGGCACTTTCGCCCACCCAAAGTTTCCATCGAAACTGTCATTGAAGAAGCGTCAAGTCTCGGCGTTCAGGGCGTTGATATTTTACATCGCCAGATGGAAAGTGAAGACGGTGCCTACCTGCAAAAGTTGAAGCGGACTGCGTTGATTAATGGTGTCGATTTGATCTGCCTGTCGATTCATCAGGATTTCGTGGACCCGAGCGCCGCTGTGCGCCAGCGGAATATCGACCACACGATCAAGTGCATCAACCTGGCGCACGAGATGGGGATCCCGTGCATTCGCCTGAATTCCGGCCGATGGAACACGATTCGCTCGTTCGACGACTTGATGACAGCGCGCGGTGATGAGCCAGTGCTTCCCGGTCACACCGAAGATGACGGATTCAAATGGTGTATTGATTCCATCGAGCAATGCCTCCCGGAAGCGGCTCGGAAGGGTGTCTTGCTGGCGCTCGAAAATCATTGGGGCCTCACGCGTACACCGGCGGGATTGCTCCGCATCGTCAACGCCATCAAATCACCCTGGTTGGGCGTTCTGATGGACACCGGAAATTTTCTTGAGGACCCGTATCCGAAACTTAAACAGATTGCTCCACAAACCGTGTTTGTTCAGGCCAAGACCTACTTCGGTGGCGGTGAATGGTACACTCTGGAATTGAATTATCGGCGCATTGCGGAGATTCTTGAGGAGGTTGGTTTCCAGGGCTACGTCTCTATCGAATTCGAAGGCAAGGAACCGGCAAAGTCAGGCGTCAGTAAGAGCGTCGCCATGCTTCGAGAAGCTTTTCGTCTGTAGCAGGCCTTCGGCTTCGGATGGTGTCAGATAGACCAGGGCGCATCCGCCCCTCCCCGGGAGCGCGGCATTGATGCTGCGGAATCGTCCGCCTGGAATCACCACTTTCACTGTTCCGAACGGTTTCTTTCACAGCCACGTCTCTGCGGCCTGAAGGCCGCGCTCCTTCGCGGGGGCGGTGTCCGGATGCGCCTGATAGACCACCGCTCGTTTCGGTGGTCTTGACGCCCTTCCGAATCAGCCCTTTCATTGAGCGCCCATGAGAAATCTATTCGAGGAGAATCCAAAGGTCGCATGGAATCTGATGATTGTTGCCGCCGTGCTCGGTCTGGGCGTTCATCTGCTCGTCAAGTCCAGCCAGGAGCGGACGCAGGAAATGATCGAGAAAGTGGAGAATGACGGCGAACCAAAAAGGATCGAAACCGATCGATTGGCTGAGATTCGGAAAGCGGAATACAAGGAACCGGAACGGGCGCTGACACTCGTCGAGGATATCCTGAAGGCGCCCGCCTCAGTTGACGAAACAGCGCAAGCAAAAGAAAAACACGCCAACATTCTCAAGCTACTCTTTCATAAACGCCTCAAGGCAAATGACCTCGACGAAGCGCACAAGCTTTTGGACAGGCTCGTCCAGACCTATCCCGATAGTTTTCAAATCAAGGGCGTCCACCAGGGCTGGTCGCAAAAGCAGAAGGAGATTTGCCGGTCACACCTCAAAACCAATGCGCTCGCTCAGGCAAAAATTATCATCACCGATCTATCCGACAATAACTGGTTATTCGATGACGTACGATTGTTGGATGATTTTCAGAAACAGAGCATCGAAGCCTGGTTAAGGGAAGAAACCGCGGGAGGCGATAATGCAAAAAACCTCCTTACCGCAGTTTCCGTGATCGGAAGCGTCGGAATGAACTCGCCGATTTCCGCCGCGATCTCGCGCAGCCCCCTGCTCGGCTCACGCACGCTGCAACTCGCGGACTGGTTATCCGATCAGACTCCCGGATTCGGTGGCATCCCCTTCTATCAGGCCACCCTTCAAAAGCTCAATCGAAGTGGTGACCAATGGGATCCGGCCAACACCAAATTGAATTATCAGCAACGCGAGCAACTGCGAACCCGGATCAACGGCAAGCTGGCCGGAGTATTCCTGCGTCTCTCAGCGGCACTGGAAATCGGCGCCAAGCCGTTTCCGATGACGCTCACTGCCGAATCGGTATGCCAGCAGGCCGTCGGCCAGATTCAGCCGATGCCTTTACGTGTCCCCTTATATCGACAATGGATCAAACTGCAAAAGCAGGAATTGGATACCCTGGCCAAACCAGCCCTCGCCTGGTCGCTCGATAAACTTGCCGCTGTTGAACGCCCGAAAGGTGATGATTACAACAACTTGAATCAGGCCTTACGGAAATCCGGAAGCCTCGCCGATGACATCCTTCGTCGGAGTGGCGCAGGCCTGTGGGCAAGCCTGGTTTCCGATACGAACTTTAATCCCTGGCCGTTGATTTCAGCAGATACAAACAAGGAATTCGACGAACGCCGAGCCAAGGGTGCAAGGGAGGTTTCATTGCGGCAATCGCTTGGTTCAAAAGGCAACAGCCGCGAATTTCGCATTCCTCTGAGTGAGTTTGACGATGTTCGTCGCCTGTTGGGTGAAATCAACATCCGCCGCGGTCTGCTCATTTATCACGTTCAACCGCAGGAATGTGCCATGTGGACCCGCCGGGCCCTGGCGGACAATCGTGATCCAAAATTCGAGACCGCGATTCACAATGCGATCGTGAAAGCGATTCTCAGCAGTCGCGGCTCGGATAAATTTGAAAACTTTTACGAACTGACGAGTTTCTTTGTCGGCGACATTGGCCTCGATAAACTTCCCGCTGAATTGAGGCGCAGTTTCAAGGAGGCTATCAGCGAAACGGCTAATGCCATGGCAGTCAAATCGCGACCAAAGGCGATCTTTTTGTGGACTGTCGAAGCGGAAGCCATTGGCAATCAATCAGCCGGACAGAAAGCGCGTGATACGGCCATTGCCGCAGCATTTGAAGAAGTCAGCGGATCCCCCGTCAACACTGTCGGGCCGGAACGACTCGTTCCCGCGGGTTTATCGAATTTATCCGTGCTCTCGATTGACAATAGCACCGAGCATCATCTGCTGATCTTCTACAAGGGACCCGAGACATTTGCCGTGCCCTGTCGCCCCTACCGCAAGGTCAGCGCGGTCATGAAAAACGGTGCTTATGACATCGCGGTGATCACCCCGTCCGGAGCTATTCAGCCATACAAGGGCAAGGTAACCCTGAACAATCACTGGCAGAAATCGAACTATCGCATCGAAAGTTCGGCTAACCAGCGCAAAGAAATGCCACCAGGCTTCGCCAGTTCGGCTTCCGGTAAATATCAAGTAGCCCGATTCCCCCAGGGTACCGGCCCGTTTTCAATAAACGAAAAGAACGGCGAGATCACCGTTGCCCGGTAGTACCGGCAATTGCTTTTACTCCAACGGCTTCACGGTTAGTCTCTGACCGCGATGAGGGTCAGAGTCCGGGAACCAGTCAAAGTCGTCGTTCAGTCAGGCTTCAAAGTCTTCGATCTGTACGACCTGATGGACCGTGCCGGCACGGTCACGATTCGGTTCACCAAAAAATACATCAACATTCCTTTGACGGCGGCAGCGACTGGACTGGTTGGCAATCAGGTCGGCGGCGACGCGTTTGACTGGAACAAACTCATTTATACGCCGCTCATCATCACGGCCATCATCTGCCTCGTTGGCATTAGCCTGAAGGCACCAAACTTTCTGAGTGCCGCAAAGCGCGATTTCGCCCGCCTTCGCGGTCAATTGGACATGGTTCAACTCAAACGCAATCGGCGGCGGCAACACGCCCGGCAATTGTGGACCCGCCACTATGGCTACCAGACAAGTTCGCTCTTTTCGGACGAGGAAATCGAACAGGCCGAAAATGATTATCGCAACGCGCGCGTGCGCCTGGTGTCGGAATTGGAAACCGGACTTTCCGAAGACTCAATCGATCACCTTGAGTTGGAAAATTTCGACAAGGAAGATCGCACAAAAGCACTGGGGAACCTGGCCGAAGCCATGGAGTTTGAATCGCCCACAACGGCCGGAATCGAGCGGTGCGAAACTGCGTTCATTCGGACGTTGATGTACAGCCTGCGTTCCGATGAAGCACAGAAGCAAACTCAGGAAAAATCCGGCTACGTCTTCCGGGAATACAAAGGCTGGTTGAGGCGGACATTTTTCGATCCCCATGATCCGCCTTTTACGGCAACCATGGATACGGATGTCCGATTGAGCAATATCCGCCAGCAATTGAAGCGCGACGGAGTGCAGCACGATCCGCGGGTCCGATTGAACTGGTTTATTTTCCCCGGATTGGCGCAACGTTTCTGGCACTCCAACACCACTCGCAAGGTCAGCCTGCTGGTCGGACTGGCGCTCTATCGACTCAGTCGCAAATACAACACGCACCTCACCGTCCAATCCGTGCTGTGGCCGGAAAACTGGAAGCACGCCTCCTTTCAATTGACGGCCCGGGATGGCAAATGCCTCGCTGATGAACTGCACGCTGCCGGGAAGAAGATCATCCGCCTCGTCTATGGGAATTCACCCGAGCAGGCGCGCCGGATGCTGGACCGCGCGACGTTGAATAATCTTGTTCAAATCAAGGGCCTCCGCCTCCTGGCAGATTATGCCTACTGCAGCGGCGACGACCTGAATCAGGAATACCTGACCGACTTGCAGGCACTCGGATGCACCGGGGAGTTGTTTGAATACCACTCCGACATCGTAGAGCAGTCAGAAGCGGCGATGGAATTCTTCGTTGTCTGGTTGAAAAAAAACCACCCGGAACGATGCCAACATCCTCGCCAACTAATCGCGCTCAAGGATGCTTTCCATCGAAACGTCTTTGGCCTTCGCAGAATCTTAAACCTCGATTCGAAAACCCTCTTTAACCTCCAGACCTCGCTCGGGCGATCGGTTAAATCATTATTTCAACGTGGATTGAAAACCGCCGATGAAATCATCGAGCAGGTCGGGAGCGACGAAGGCATACTCGCAATCGAGGAAGAGCGGAATTCCCTGCGCATTTACGACACCATCGCGCACCTCGAGCAAGATACCTATCAGGACTTGATCGAAAAACTGGGGGAATACGATCTGGATGACGTCAGGCCGGAGCCCGCGTAGTCAACAGCCCGTCGAAAACCACGAGCTCGAATTGTAGCCGCCGAGGTAAGGAGGCGGATGCTTAAGGAATTCGAGAGATTCCGTCCGCCTCCTTACCTCGGCGGCTACTTCTTGAACAGGCTGTCAGGCGCTTAGAGCGTTGGCCGGAGCTGACTCGGCGCGCTGGCGAAAGAGGATATCCACCACATTTCGAATGTAGTTCTCATCGGAAATTCCTTCGACGGATTCAGGAGGGAACTCAACTGCTTCGCGAAAGTAATTCGCAAGTTCGGCGAACAATTCCACTCGTGACCCGGCCTCCATTTCGTCACGGCGCAACAGCGCCTGCAGCGCCACGGTCGCCTCGTGAGGTTCAACCCGCTGCCGCAGCCGCGCCGCCAGATGCGGATGCGCGCGCAGTGAATTGAACTTACCGACCATCAACTGATCAAGGTCCGGTTGTTTCGGCTGCGGATTACGTACCACGATCGTGTTCGCGGCAAGGTCACCCAGTCGTTGCCCCTTCTCGCTGATCAGCGTTGCCAATCCTCCAACGAGATAACAGACGGGCATCGCATCAGCGACGCGCAGGAGATTCCGCACGACGACCTGGCTGAACTGCAACCTCAATCCCTGCGCATCCACCACGCGTAACCGAAAAAGCTTTTTACCAATCGTCTGCCCGCGCCAAAGCCACTCGCACCCGATACCGTATCCAATCTGGAGTAGAAAAAACAATATGACCTGCACCGCCCCAACAAGTCCGACGCTGATAATCGAGACCACTGCCAAAACCACATAGATCACATAAGAGGCTACGAAGAGCACGAGGAAATCAATCATCCATGCCAACGAGCGCGTCACGGGTCCCGCCACCAGAAGTGAAAACACGACACCTTCAGGCGTCCGGATTCTCAACGTATCTGTTCGTTGTCGCGCCATGATTCAGCCTGCCTTCCCGGCATCCTCTTCGGCTTCGGATTTCGCGCCGCATCGCGCCAGAAAATAGGTCAACAGAAGCAATTCAAATGTCCCGAAAGCAATCTTGAGTTCGTATGGCAAAACGGGTTCGTGGTATTGAGAGAAGAATGCCTCCACAATCCCGGCCCAGACGAGCATCACGGCAACGCCGAAAATCAGTGTCACCAGATCCGGAGTGATTTCCCGCATGCGCGTAGCCAGCGACTTTCGTTTACCCCACCCAATCAACGCGCCACCGAGCACCAATCCCGCCTGCCCCGCAATGAGGATGGCCGGAATTTCAATCGATCCATGCGGCAGCAACCATCCAGCGAGGAATTTGGATTGTCCCGCCACGATGTAATCCAGGCAAATACCGCCAAGAATGATTCCGTTATAGAACAGGATAATGATCGAACCGATTCCCCAGGTAATTCCCAATGCCATTGTCGTGATAGACACCCGCGTATTATGCGTCATCAAAAACGCCGAGAATCCGGTTTTCTTCCCTTCCAACCTGTTTCCCTGCGATTCCTCTTCGTGCCGAACTCGCTCATTCGGGTCCATCCCTCCGTGACCAAATGGCAACAGAACTTCTTTCGCGCCGGGATCAAACATCACGGCAAAGCAACCGAACGCACAACCCACCAGCGTTATCACGACCGAAAACCAGAATGCCCTGACTCGTCGTCGAAACGTCTGTGGAAACGTGTTCAAAAACCAGTGAACGGGCGCGAACTGATGGGCCCGTTCACGCGTTGCGTGAATCTCTCCGTAGGCACGAGAAACCAGGTTTTCGAGATATCTGCGGGTCTCCGGTTCCGAGGCGAATGTCGTAATCTTCGAAAGATCCGACGCTGTCCGCTCGTAAAGATAATGAACCCGTTGAAGACTTTCCAGATCGAGCGCCATCGCGTGATCTGCTTCGAGCCGATTCAACACAGTTTCCAACTCGGCCCAATAGGGCCGTTCCTCCGTCACAAACTTTTGCAAATCAATGATCATTCTCGCATTGCATAGATTCCATAATTCGCCCTCATCACTATATGAGTTGTCGTCGTTTCACATTCAGGTATTGCGTCACCAGTTGCGCGCTCATTCGCTCATTTTCCAACAGGGAAAATTTGACCCCTCGACGTTGCAGAACTTTTTCCAACTCGCGCAGATTCTGCCAGAGCATGTGCCCTCCCAGGTTCTGATAAATATCGCTGACACTCTCCGCTGAATCGCCTGAAAACAGCGGCTTAATGCCCGGCGACGGAAGCATGTTGACCATGATTAAATGCTGACGGGACAAAAGGTCCATCCCGCGAGTGAACTGCTCGGCAAGCACGGGATCATCCAATGCGGTAAGGAATATAACCAAAGCCCTTCGGCGCAATCGCAGCCGGATGAAGGTTGCCATTTCCTCAAAATCCGGTGAAACGGATTGCGGATGCAGCGTGTATAACGCGTCACGGCAATGCGCATAGTGCGCCTTGCCGTTTTTTGCCCGCACGAACGACAGTACCCGGTCGCTGAACGTCATCAGTCCAAACAAATCTCCCTGCCGCTCCGCCGCCAATCCGAGGATGAGACTCGCCGTGATGAATCGTTCCAGAGTCGAGACCATCCCTCCTCCGTCCGACAACTGCACTTCGCGCGCCGTCAAGCGCGAGCAATCCAGCACGACGTAAACCTCCTGCGTCCGTTCCATCTGAAATATCTTGGTGACCGGTTTGCCACGCTTCGCCGTGGCTTTCCAGTGAATCTCTTCATAGCTGTCGCCCGGGATATACTCGCGCAATTTCTCGAAGTCACGCCCCTGCCCGACCAGGCGTTGGGCATGCACCCCGAAAGCCCCGCGATTGAGAAACAGCGCCGCTACATTTCGCCGCTCGGTCATCAGATTGGGGTAAACCCGAAGCTCCGACGCAAGTTCCTGTCGGGTTCGATAATTCCAGAGTCCCGCCGGTGATGCGGTTTCGCGAAAACACTCCCGGAGCCGATAATTGCCACGTTTCAGCGGTGTGCAATTCCAACCCGTGAGTGCTTGAGAACTTTCTGTCGGCAATGTCGTCAGCAAATCTTCGCCTTCCGCGACAAACTCCCTCGGCCATGGCAATCCCAGTCGAAGAACGCGCGACCGCTGTTGTTCATTGTGCAAAGTAATCGCAATTTCACTCTCCCGGTCTTTGGACATCCTTACGACTTCGGGCAATACCACCCTGATGCCGTCCTGCGTCCCCGTCGCTGCCACCGCGTCCATGATCGCCAGGCAAACGAATGCTGCCAACGCCAATGCCGAAGCCAATCCGTACTCCGGCAGCATCACTCCAATCGCCGCGAACGGCACCGCGATACAACCGGTGAACATCAGCAATCTGTTGGTTGGCGAGATCATCTGATTAAGGACCAATGTCGAATGACCAATGACCAAACAAGTCAGTTTTGGTATCGGGTAAACGCTCAGCAGGATTAACAGGCTGAAGAAACTCCAAATTCCAAGCCTCAATCTCCAAATAAACTCCAAACGTCAAAATCCAATCAGCGCCAAGATTGAACAATGACGGTTTCGGATTGACTCCTGGAGGTTGAGGCTTCCTTGAGGCTTGGTGTTTGGAGTTTGCAGATCTGGTCATTGGTCATCGGGGTTTGGACATTTCATCTCGGAACGGGAACATCCTGTAGTATCTTCGCAATCACTTCGCCCACGGTCAGTCCTTCGATTTCAAACTCCGGTCGCAGAATAATCCGATGTTCCAACACCGGGACGGCCATGTCCTTCAAGTCGTCCGGCGTTACGAAGTCGCGCCCGGCAATGGCTGCAAAGGCCCGACTCGCGAGCAACAACGCCTGCGTGGCCCGCGGACCGGCTCCGACCAGGATGCTCTCGTGCGCGCGCGTGGCACGAACGAGATCCACACCGTAAGCGACGAGTTCCTCACGGAGCGTGATAGCATCCAATTCCGCCCGCAGCGCCGTCAGTTCTTTAGCCGAGATTACCTGCTGCACTTCACCGGAATTCAAAATCCGCTCGGGCGACCGAATGCCCAGCGAGCGTTGTGCCAGCGTCAATTCATCCGCACGATCCGGGCAGCCAATATTGATCTTCAACATGAACCGATCCTTCTGCGCCTCGGGCAAGGGATACGTGCCCTCATATTCGATCGGGTTCTGAGTCGCGAACACCGTGAAATTATCCGGCAGGATATGGGTCTCGCGGTCAATAGAGACCGCGTGTTCCTGCATTGCCTGGAGCAGCGCGGACTGGGTCTTGGCCGGCGCGCGGTTGATTTCGTCGGCAAGCAGAAACGAGGTAAAGACCGGCCCCTTGATGAGATTGAACTCGTTCTTCTGCAGATTGAACACGTTGGTGCCGGTAATATCCGCTGGCATGAGATCGGGCGTAAACTGGATACGCGAAAACTCGCATCCGAGTACATGCGCCAGCGTGCGGACAAGTAACGTCTTGGCGACGCCCGGCACGCCTTCCACCAATGCGTGCTGGCCGGTAAAAATACAGATCAGCGCCCGATCCACGACGTCCGCCTGGCCGATGATCACTTTGGCGATTTCAGCCCGCACGCGCCCAAGCATTTCCTGAAGTTGATTGTTTGTTTCCATTTAGAGCTTTCTTCTGAAGATTTGATTGAGTTCCCGATAAAGCTGAACCGGTGTTGGCGGCTTTGATTCCTGAGCATTGGCCCGTTCCAGCACTGCTTTTGCTTCCGTCGCCTTTTTGCGCAAATGCGCGTTGCCATGGGCAAACGATTTTTCCCATTGCTCACAGCAAACGTTGAGAAGCCGCCCGCGCGAAATACCACGACGCAGCAGATTGACAAATCCCGCCGCCGAATCCCGGCCTTCAACCGCGGCTCCGTCAGCGGTATGAATGGCATCATCGAATGGCGGCACGAGGCTCACGACATTCTTCCAGATGAACAGCAGCGCCAGGACGATTAATCCGCCCACCAATCCATGCAGGCGATAGCGCCGACCCAATGTTGCCACTCCCTCCGTGGTTACCACGCCGAGATGGGTTTCGTTGAAAACCAGGCGTGAATTGCCTGCCGCCAACCAGGTGAGGAATTCCGTCTGCCGAGCATGGCGCAATGCCTGGTTGCTGAACGCGAAAGCGTCCGCGCAGAACACAATCGATCCATCGCCGAACTTCCTCTCGACGACCACGGGATCGTCGCCGCGCGCATAGATTGTTTTCCAATCACTTTTTTCATCCAGTTTGAAAATGCACGCAGTGTGCCAGTTCAAGCCGTCAGGCAAGTTTGCTTCATCTGCCAGCCTCTCTACCCATTCGTTTAAAACCGTTCCGCTCCTGCCACTGTCGGATTTTTTCCAATCGTGTCGAATCCCCCAGCGTTCGCCGAGAGCAATCAATTTCAACTCCCGGATGATCGATTTTCTGCCATTTTCATCTGGCTCCGAATCGCGCTTCTTTTTCATGCGCTGCTTAAACCACTCCCGAAGTTTGCCCTCCTGCTCGTCGCCCTTGCCCTTGCTTTTGTCAGAATCTTTCGAATCGATACCATACCGGATATTTCGCAGTTTATTATTCCAGGGAGGAACACGGAATGGACGATAAGCAACCACGATTCGTCCGCCTTCATGCATGAACTTTTCCAACTCCTTGAACTCGCTTTCGGGCAAATACTCGTCCTCCCATGGCTTGCCACCCAACACGAATAAAGTCGTGTCCCTGCCACCCTCCAGCCGCGACAAAGGCTCGAATAATCGCCGCACCTTTTCACCGGAAACCTCCTTCAAGCTGTCATGAATCGCGCGCGCACCCAACGGATCGGCGCGCAGTGTCGAATAGGGAGGATAAACATCTCCCTGAGCAAACCTGAGTTCAAACAGACGAATCACACCGAAGGCGAAGACGCCAAACAACGCCATCGGCAACAGGATTTTCATCACGCGACCGGTCAACATACGCGAATCCTTTCCAGGTTGCCCCTGAACTGATCGAACATGCCGCGCGTCACCTCGTGCATGCCATACCAGACGCGGTCAAATACCGAAACATTGTCTCCAAAAGCCGCAATCAATTCCGGAACCGATCGCGCGCGGCGAGACAGTTCGCGGAGATAATCGCGATTGGACTTGGCCCGCGAGATGGACACCAGTTCGCGGTTGCCAAGATGGGCGATGCACGCCAGGTAAAGGGCACGCAATGCCAGTCGGGCATCTCCCTTATCCAACATTTCATAGGCCAACTTCATCCACTCATCCTCCGGCAACTGATCCGCCGTCACATCGTCCGCATTCAGGTCGGGCGTCACTGGCACCGCTTCTGCCATATTGGTTGGGCGCTGTTTCCAGAAACGCATGAGCAGGAGTGCAAGCGCTACCGCAGCGACCGTGAGTAACACAAATACCATCGCGCGCAGGGTATCCTGCCACCCCGTCCCGGAATTGCCGCTCGGATTATTCTTGAATCCGGGGCGAAAAATTCTGATCAGCCATTCCACCACTGCCTTGACGACATCACGCATCGACTTCAGTACCGCTATGGTAGAATCCACAATCCAATTCATCATCCGCACCAACCAGCCCTTCTCGTCTCCCTGAAGAACTCGCTCGCGCGGGGACCTCCACGTAAATTCCGGACGCTTCAACACCTTGTCGATTTGCTGATTCAATTGGCTTCCAGAAACTCCGGCAGCCTTGCCTTTCGAAGATTCGGCAGCTTGGGCACTTCCGGAAATCACCAGCAGACTGAATATCGCCAACGCAAACACGGCAACCCGCTCGCGAATTCGGCGCCAGCCGTGTAACTCCGCCCGGATATCCTCACCCGTCGCAAGTGATTCGCCGTAGAAGGCCCGAAGCGTGTAGATAGCCCGCGTCAATGGACTGACGCACAGCCAGGTCAGTGCGCAGATGACCATCTGGTAGGTTGTGTTCATCACGAAGGCCGAACCGGTACGCGAAAAAACGGTTTCCCACCCAACCAGCATCTTCAGCAAACCGGGAATCACCATCAACCCAGTGAGGCAGTTCAGGTAAACCACGAAACTGAAAAACAACATCGTCAGCAGAACAAGGTGATTCTGACCGGGCCAAAGGTGCGCCTGTTGAAACGCCCGGCGAAACTGTTCTCGCAGCGAGGACTCAGTGCCATCGGTCAACACGGTGAAACTCTGGTAGAAGGCATAGGCGTAACCGAACGGCAATGTGATCACCAGGGCGATTGGTAAAACAAAAAATCCCGTCGTAGAAACAGACGCGTGAAAAACCGCCATCCGCAACATGCGACCGGCGCTCCACGGCTTGGTTCGCTGATCTCCAATGGTCGCGCGCAACCCGGCGGAGAACAATGATTGCCAACACTTCATCCAGATAAACGCAACTACCAATAACAAAGCGCCACCGGGAAGACGTTCTTCAGCATAAAGGCCGCGGCTCATGTCCGCCCAGAAATACAACAACGTCAGCACGAATGGAATGGCTCCGAGATAGTATTGAAAAAGCAACGCTCCCGGTGCACGGCGCAACAATTGGACGGCTTCCTCGACCAGTTGCAGGGCTGGCATGCCTTCAGTTCGATGTGCACGACTCTTCATGGCTCGTCATCCCACACAGTCGCCTTCCAGATTGTACCTTCGTGAAACTTGGACGGCATTGACACCAGAATCTTGCCCAGTCCGAAGAAAAAATACCAACCAACGACCAGTCCCAGCATCGCCGTGCCGAATCTAAACAGAACGGCCACGCTCCAGCGTTTCGCTCCCTGATCGCGCGTCTCCTGGCGCAGGCAGGTCGTGCAAATAACCGCGTCATCGTGTTCCGTAATACATTCACGACAAAAGAATTGCCGGCACGATGGACAGCGCGCCACCGCTTCGCGGACGGGATGATGATTACAACGATGTGCGAGAGCTTCCGACATGTTATCGATCTCCGTTGAACCCGAATTCCGAAGCTGGGGAGCACACCTGCCTCGGGTGTGGCTGGCCGCGCCTCGCGGCCGGCGTGGGCGCATTCCGGCAAAGGCCCCGGAGCGCGGCGTTTACGCCGAAGAAACTTTTGCCGGCAACCCTGGTCGCCGGCATACGGCGGATTTCCGCTCGGCAACGCCTCAGCGGACTGAAGTCCGCGCTCCCGTGGCGGGGCGTCGCCCGAATGCACCCGGCCAGCGTCTTGCGCGCGACACTCTCACGCACGCTCAGATTATATCGTAGCCGCCGAGGTAAGGAGGCGGATTTTTCGAGAGAACGAGGGGTTCTGTCCGCCGCCTGACCTCGGCGGCTACTTTTTGAACGGCCTGCCGGCATTCGTAGAGAGACAGAAATGTCCATCCGCTGATTTAGCGGTCGAACAACCGAGCCCTCCTCCCACAGCCACGTTTCTGCGGCCTGAAGGCCGCGCTCCGGCAAGGGCGCTGTCAAAACACGCACGTTGCTATTCATGCGCACTCCCATCCGTGCTTTGGGGGCCTGGTTCAGTTTTTTCCGATGAAGGTGACGGTGCCGTTTGCGCTTCGCGCAATGCCTGCGGATTCAACGCCGGGTCGGCATCTGTCGGTAAGGCAACCTTTTGCGGCGGCAAGGCAGGCGGTATCGGGCGACTCGCGGCGATCACCTGGAGCTGCTTCCGGAATGCGTTTAGCCAAGTGAGACCGAGCAGACCAATTACCAACGAAAAGACGCCAAACACCAGCAACAGCGTCAGATACCACCCATGTTCAAAAGGGTCTAGATTCGCCAGGTGTTCAAACACCGCCAATTGATCACCGGCGGTCCCCGGATTGCTGATCGTGAAGGCAACCGTTTGTATCCAGCCGGCAATAAAACTGAGTATGACGTAGCCCAGGGCCGTGCCCGTCAATCGACGCAATCCAACCTGCATCGCCGAATCCCTCTGATAAACGAGCGCCATGATGTTCACGATGGCCAATCCGATAAAGAATATCGACCCGACGATTACC
>CALBIE010000492.1 GCA_937893495.1 uncultured Verrucomicrobiales bacterium
AGTCCCATTCTCATGTCCGAATGCCAAGGGGCTACCAGTGTTAATATGCGCACTCACCTGTTCGGATATCACTCCGAAAAACAGACGCATTCGACTGCGGGTTAGATGGTTCCAGATCCATGAATAAGAAGCCTTGTAGCAGAGTGGCGAAGGAGTGACAAGATTGCAAAAGGGGACGGTTCACCCGGCTATTCGTGTGTTTTCTGACAGAGACCGAAGTCGGGGCTGGTTTCAAAAGTGGATTGAGTGTCACGATATGCGCACGAATGGCGATGGGAGCAAATGCGAAGTCAGATTTGCCCTTACAGTATCGAACAATCTTGTCGGACGGATTCAGTCTCCCGCGAGGTATCGGGAACTTGCATTGCTGCCGGATTCGTGGACATTACGACGGTGAGCACTGCAGAACAGATTTTTGAGAAGGCCAAGAGCCTGCCGGATCCGATGCAGGCGGAGGCCCTGCGATTTGTCGAGTATCTTCAATCGCTGAAGCCGGCCCAACGCGAACAAGCTGACTGGACCCGATTTTCCGCTGAACAGTTGAGCCGGCAGTATTGTGAAGCGGACGCCGTTTACGATGGCGACTGATTTCCCGCTGTGAGCTTCCTCACCGGGGATATTCTTCTGGCCCGAATCGTGTTCACGGATGACAGCGGTTCGAAACGTCGTCCGGTACTGGTTGTCCGCGCCGCTGACCGAGTGGGAACAGGCGGGACTCAGGCTTCCTTCCATTGTGCGTCTGGACAAACTAGCCACCATTGAGAAGTCCCTTGTCGAGCGAACCCTCGGCCCGTTGACCGCCGCAGATCTCGCGGCGATTATCACCACCCTCCGGTCTTTGTTCAGTGAGATTGCTTCGGGCGGCCGTAAATCGGGTGAGAATTGAATTCGGCTTGCGGCACCGGAATTGATTCGCCACATTAGTCGCGCTCGTGCGGAAGGGTGGCTGAGTGGTTGAAGGCGCTCGACTCGAACTCGAGTGACCGGGAAACTGGTTCGTGGGTTCGAATCCCACCCCTTCCGCCAATTTCCCCATTTTCTTCACATTTGCGGTTTTCTGTTTCAGGCTGCCCTGCCTCATCCTCGTCGTTCGTCCCTCAATCTCGTTTTCGATTTCATTTCTAGGACGAGGACGACGACGAGAACGAGGACGAATTGAAAATGCCCACGGATGTCAGGTTCAGCCCACGGATGAAATCCAGATTTGGAGCAGTATCGGTGGGTCGGCCTTGCCATCCGTGGGCGGTGGTGGACTTTTGTCGGATGGGGCAGGACGGTCAGCAAGGAAGAGCGAATATTGAAAACCGAACTGAATCGGACGCATTCTGGCAGAGCCCCCGGAGCGCGGCGTTTACGCCGCAGAAACGGTCGCCTGTAACCATGGTCTCCGGAATGCGGAAGATTTCTGCATTGCAACGCATCTGCGGACTGAAGTCCGTGCTCCCGTCGTGGGCTTTGCCCGAATGCGTCCAACTGAATCCAGCACCGGACTTTCAACTTGGAACGGCTATCGCCAGCCACGAGACTTGGCGAATCATGGAATGGACGCGTGGTGAGTTTCTGATTTCGGATGATGGCAGTCGGTTGGACGCGGAGGCTGTGCATGCGTTGGTCAAGACCAGCTATTGGGCCGAGGATCGCACGCTGGAGATCACGGAAAAAAGCATGCGGCATTCATTGAATTTTGGTTTGTTTGAGGGAACCCGATTTATCGGTTATGCCCGCGTGGTGACGGATTACTCCACGCACGGCTACCTGGCGGATGTCATTATCGAGGAGCCGTTTCGCAAGCAGGGCCTGGGTAAATGGTTGTTGGAATGCATCCTGTCCCATCCGGATTTGAAGACGACACGGATCGATCTCGTGACAAAGGATGCGCAGGAGTTTTATCGGGAGTACGGCTTTGGATCGCACCGGTTCACGTTCATGGTGCGGTATCCGGACTGAGATAGGAGATAGGAGATAGGAGATAGGAGACAGGAGATCCTGTGAACTGTGAACTCGCCGCTGGTCACTCTCCGCCGCCAAGCACTTCCGCGATCGAATCGTACAGCGCGCCGATCATTTGTTTCACCTGCTCGACGGCCGTGCAATACGGAGGCATGAGAACGATGACGTTGCCAATGGGGCGGGTGAGCACTCCGCGTTTTGCCATCGCCTGACAAACGCGGACACCAGCCTGCTCGCGCAGATCGAAGGGCTGGCGGGTCTGCCAGTTTTTGACGAGCTCAATTCCCACGACAAGTCCCACGCGGCGGATGTCGCCGACGTTGGGCTGGTCCCACAAAGCTGGCAGGGCATTGATCAGCGCCGTTTCGATTCGTTGCCGGCCTTTGATTGACGTCAGACTTTCCAACAACGTCAGATTGGCCAGACCGGCAGACGCTCCGAGTTGATTGCCGGTGTAGCTGTGACCGTGAAAGAACGTTTTAAACTCGTCGTATTCGCCGAGAAACGAGTCGAACACGGCTTGCGTGGTCAGCGTGGCCGCCATGGGCAGGTAACCCCCGGTTAATCCCTTCGCCAGGCACAGGTAATCTGGTTGAACGTCTTCCGTGTGGGAGGCGAATATGGGAGATGGGGGATGGCGTCTGGCGGATGGGGTTTTGGGTCTGGGGTTTTGGGTCTGGGGAATGCCGATGGACCTCTGATTTCTTATAACTGGCTTCTGATTCCTGTCGCCTGATGAACTGCATCGCCCAAACCCGGTCATGACTTCATCCGCAATCAACTGTGCCCCGTGGGCGCGAGCAAGCCCGCAGACTTTCTTCAGCCAACCCTGTGGTTGCGGAATCATTCCGGCGGCGCCTTGCATGAGTGGTTCGTAAACGAACGCGGCAAACGGCTGTTTTCGCTTCTTCGCCCGGTCGAATGCCTGCTCGACTTTTCCGACGCATTCCCAGTTGCATTTGCGGTACTCGCGGGCATCGGCGCGTTCGGGCCTGGCGCGATTGAACGGGCAGCGGTAGCAATAGGGCGACATCACCTTGTCGGTCTTGAACAAGAGGCCGGAGTAGGCCTTGTGAAAAAGATCAATGTGACCAAGGCTGACGGCACCGACGGTGTCACCGTGATAAGCGCCGTCGAGTGAGAGAAAGCGCGGTTTTTTGCTTTTGCCCGTGCGGCGGGTGAATTCGTGGCAGAGCTTGAGCGCGACCTCCAACGCGGTCGATCCGTCGTCCGAATAGAAAACTTTTCCAAGCCGGGAGTGACGTTTGTTTTCCAACACGATGGACTTTGGATTGGCCAGTTCCACCAGTTTCTCCGCCAGCAATGAAGCAGGTTCGTTGGCGAACCCAAGTGCGGATGAGTGGGCGATTTTTTTCAACTGCTTCGAAATCGCGGCGTTGATCTTCGAGTGATTGTGACCGTGCAGGTTGGTCCAGATGGAGGAGTTTCCATCGAGATACTCATTCCCGCAATCGTCCCGCAACACCGCGCCCTCGCCTGAGGTAATGACAATCGGATTGGTCCGCAGCCAGTCCTGCATCTGGGTGAAGGGATGCCAGACATATCGCTGGTCGAGGCGGGCGAGCTGAGTTTTTTTCCTAGACGGTTTCATCCGTGGCAATTCTTTTGAACGCAGTTGTCAGTGCTTCCAGGTCCGCGACCGTATGCCCGGCGCTGATCGTGAATCGCAGGCGGGCTTCCTTTCGTGCGACAGTCGGATACCGGATGGCCGGGACAAAGACGTTCTGTTCGCGAAGCTCCTTCGCGAATTCAACGGCCGCTCGTTCATCACCAATGAGCGTTGGGATAATCGGCGCTCGCACCGCGCTGGGTGGCAATCCAGCCATGACGAGAGTGTTTTTCAAAAGATCGACCAGAGCCCACAGGCGCTGACGGCGTTGCTCTCCTTCTTGCCCCTGAATGATTTCTATACCCGCGCGGGCGGCTGCAACGGTCGCCGGTGTGGGCGCGGTTGAGTAAATGAACGGGCGTGACTTGTTAATGAGCAAATCAATCAACGACCGGCTTCCGCAGATGACGCCGCCGGCCGCGCCCACGGCTTTGCCCAGCGTGGCCATCTGAATCTCAACGCGTCCGGTCAGCCCAAACTCCTCGATCAGGCCGCGGCGATGTTCTCCATACAGTCCGGTGGCGTGGGCTTCATCAGCCATCAACCAGGCCCCGTGCTTCTCCTTCAACTCGACGATGTTTAACAATGGAGCCAGATCGCCATCCATCGAGAAAACGCTTTCGGTGACAATCAGGGTGTTGGAGGCAGGGTGTTTTTCGGTCGCCCAATTCAGTTTCTTCTGCAAATCATCGAGGTCGTTATGGCGGAACACACGGAGGGTCGCGCCGGACAGACGGGCCGCATCGACGATGGAGGCATGCACGAGTTTGTCGAGGATGAGCACATCGCCTTTGCCCATGATTGCGCAAATCGCTCCGATGGCCGCGGCGTAACCGGTGGAGAAGGAGAGCGCGGCTTCCGTGCCTTTGAACGCGGCAAGGGATTCTTCGAGTTCCTGATGTGGTTTGAGGGAGCCGCAAATCAGCCGTGACGCTCCGGTTCCGGCGCCGAAATCGGTCGCCGCCTTTGCGGCCGCCTCACGGAGCGCATTGTGATTCGCCAATCCCAGGTAGTCGTTCGAGGAGAAGTTCAGAAACTCGTGGCCATCGATGGTAAGGCGCGGACCCTGCGCCGAATCGATTGAGATCAATTCCCGATGGAGTCCGGCCTGCCTGATTTCAGTCAGGCGGTCCGCCAGGATTTGTTCGAGATCTGCCATTGATGTCAGAGATGAGCGTAAGCCGAAATTGGCCCGGATTGAACTGCAAAGAAGTTCATGTCCAGCGCCCGATCCTGCTGTCGAGTTGGAATACCTGGCCGGAGATGTTTTGCGTCGTGACCAGAAATGCGATGAAACGAGCGACCTCCGCGGGGTCGTTGAGGCGATTCAGGCAGTTCGTTTTTGCGAATTGCTGAAGCTGACCCGGTTTCAATTTGGCGGTCATGGGGGATTCGATGAAACCGGGCATTAACGCATTGACCCGCACGTTGCGGGGACCCAATTCGCGGGCGAGCGATTCGGTCAAGCCGATGAGGCCGGCCTTCGCGGCGGCGTAGTTGCTCTGGCCGTGATTGCCGTGAGCGGCGCTGAAAGAGGTGATGTTGATGATATGTCCGCCACGCTGTTTCAGCATCGCGCGACTGACAGCGCGGCAACAAAGGAAGGGACCCTTAAGGTTGGTGTCCAAAACCTGATCCCAGTCATCGTCGGACAACTTCCAGCTCAGATTGTCCACGGTGATGCCGGCGTTGTTGATCAGGACGTCGATTGTTTTCCACTTTTCAATCACGGTATTCATCGCCGCGTTGACCTGATCCGGTGACGTGACGTCACCGGCGACCGGGAGGAGACATTCCGTTTCGGTGAAGGGATTTTGGGTATGAAATCCCGCGGCAACCCGCGCCCCCTGGTTCAGGAACTCGTTTACCAGAACGTGTCCAAGCCCACCTGCCGCGCCGGTGATGAAAACTGTTTTGCCATCCAACGTGTTCATTGTGCAGCCGCCGAAAGCGGATTTACCCAATGCCCACCAATCATGACGCGCGAAGAGTGAATCGTTTCATGAACGACGAATTGCGTTGCCGCTTCAAGCGGGCCGGAGTAGGGAATCGTCTGCAGATCGGCCAGCGCGCGGCCGGCGATCTCGCCGATTTGATTTGCTCGCCGCAATGCGAGCGCGCCGTGGATGGTCGCCATTGGCAAGATTTCCTCGGGTGAGAAATCCGGATGGTTATCAGCGAAGACGCGCATTTCGTCGTAAAGACTGAGTTCGGGATTCATGCCCCGCTGCTTGCGGGTGCTGGCAAGGCTGTCGGTTCCAAGGCACAGATTGACGCCGACGGCGGCCAGTTCCCGGGCCTGAAAATCCGCGTGGCCGAAGTAGGCGTGGCTTTGCGGACAATGAACCACCGTGCATTGGTTTTTTCCGAGCAGTTCGGCATCGCCCGGCTCAAGGTAGTTGCAGTGAACGGCGAGTAGATGGTTGGAGAGGAGACCGAGTTGTTCAAGAATCGCGACGGGTGAATGTCGGCCGCAATCGGACATGTCGCGCTGATTCTTGCGCAGCCAGTCGAACATGAGGCCGCGTCCGTCGCGAAACATTTCAGCCTCAATGCGGGATTCCGCGACGTGAATTGAGAGTGGCCAGTCGTTGCTTTGGGCGCAGACGGATGCTGCCTGCAAAAGATCGGGGCTCGCCGTGTAGAGCGCGTGTGGTGCCAGGCCGTATCCTCCGCGTGGATTCAGATGACCGAGCAGTGTGCGTTCGGCTTCCTCGACCATCAGCGCGCCGGGTGAACGTTTGCGGAGGTTGATTAATTCCATGAACGCATGGATGCGGAGCGGCGTCGCCGGTTGGCATTCGGGGATGAGTTCCGGGACGGCCTCCATGTCCGCGACTGTCGTCACGCCGTTCTTTAATAACTGGCCGGCGCCGCTAACCCACGAATGCGCGAAATCCGAATAATCCCAACTGGCCTTGTAGGCGATAATGGCTTCGATCCAATCGAGGAATTCTCGCGGCGGAGAAATACGACCCGCCATGGCGGAGTAATCTAGATGGCAGTGGGCATTGACAAGGCCGGGCAGAAGAATGACTTCGCCGAGGTCGAGCACTTCTTCCGGGCCGGCGAGTTCAATATCCCGGCTTCGTCCCACTTCGGCAATGCGCCCATCCTGAATCAGCACCACCCCGTCCTCAATGGGCGGGGCGGAAATCGGCAATACAATTCTGGCGCGGAGTAACATGCGGGCGGACCAAACTGCCTAACCGTGTCGGAAGCGAATTCGGCGAGTCTGGATATCCTGACGATCAGTCTTTGCAGAAGCGGTTACGACAGAACCGGATGGCGCGCCCACTTACGTTCGCTCCAGCACGCATGAAATACGCGAATATATCCTGATTCCCGACGGAAGGCCTGCCGGGCATCAAATACATCCCGGATCGCGTCAACTCGGTTGAGCGGGTTTTACCTGTCGTTGCGGAACTGCCGGCTGCTACAGCCGGGATTCCTGCCGCTTTTTCTTCGACTTGGCGGCGTCCGACTGCTTGCGAGCCTTCTTTTTGCTGTGCCGTTTGCGAATCTGTTGCTCGACTTTTTTCGCCACCTTGTCGATCGCCGCGTAAAGATCCGCATCATGATCGACGGCGAACAAATCCGGGCCGCGCACGCCGAGTCGGATAGAGCAACCGAATTGTTGCTTGGGATCGCGGGTATGGTCGTGCTCGATGGTAACGCGGGCGTCAACGGTCCAACGATCGAAGTGTTCAAATTTTTCGATCTTGTCCATGATGTGATCTTCTATGGCCTTGGTAAGAGTGACGTTGTGCGTCGAAAGAATCAGTTTCATTGTTAACGATGGATGCAGTTTTGAATATTTCCAGTGAAAGTATTTAGCCGATATTGATGACTGTGAGCTAAAAGTTGCGGGTTATTTTGTGACCAGCCTGCGGTGCCGGGAAAATGCGCCGCGTAATGACTTGGAGACGTCGTCCTGAATGGCCTGGAGTTCCCGATAGGTTTTGACGTTCTCCTTGTCGGGTTCGGTCGTTTCCCGATGGTTAAGAGTCACAAACCTGTCCGTGATTTCCTTGATGGCGATTTTTTCGCCCTTTTGCAGACGCCAACACCAGAGGGCCTGCAAAGCCCCGCCATATGCGGCACCTTCGCTGACCTTCAAGGTCACGACCTGCGCGCTGAAAACATCGGCCATGATTTGCCGCCAGAGTTTCGACTGAGCCCCGCCGCCGGTGGCGCGAATCTGCTTTGGGTTGACGCCGAGTTGCGCCATCCGTCGCAGACCGTAATTCATTCCGAGGGTTACGCCTTCCATTGCCGCACGGGCGAAATGGCCGGGCGTGAAGGTGCGATTATTGACTCCGAAATAAACCCCGGTGCCGTCGGGAACGTTCGGCGTGCGTTCGCCCTCGAGATACGGAAGCAGCGAAAGACCGTCCGAGCCGGCGGATACCTTCGAGGCCGCGCGAGTGAACTGCTCGTGCGACCAGCCGAATTGTTTGCGGACCATTTCAGTGGCGACCGTCACGTTCATGGTGCAGAGCAGGGGAAGCCATTGGTTGGTCGAGTCGCAGAAGGCGGCGATTTCGCCCAGCGGGTCAACGATGGGTTTGCCGGAGCAGGCATAAATAGTTCCGCTGGTGCCGAAACTGGCGGTGACGATTCCGGGAGCGGTGTTTCCAGTGCCGATGGCCCCCATCATGTTGTCGCCACCGCCGGCGCTGACGATGACATCCGTCGGCAGGCCAAGTTCGGCGGCCGCCTTCTTCGACAATTTACCTGCCGGTTGATCGGAGGAAATCAGGTTCGGGAGTTTTGAAGCCAGTCCGGGGTCAATTGCCTTGACGGCAGCAGTGCACCATTGGCGTTTGCGCACGTCGAGCAGGGCGGTGCCGCTGGCATCGCCGTATTCCATGACGGCTTCACCCGTCAGCCAGTAATTCAGGTAGTCGTGCGGCAACAAAACCGTCGCGAGCCGTTTGAAATTCTTCGGCTCATGTTTCTTCAACCAGAGAATCTTGGACGCCGTGAAACCCGGCAGAATGGCATTACCGGTGGCTGCGATGGTTTTTGCGGGACCACCCAACTTCGACATGATCTGCTCACATTCCTTGGCCGTGGACGTGTCGCACCAGAGTTTGGCGGGACGAATCACTTTACCGGCCTTGTCGAGCGGGACAAAGCCATGCTGCTGACCAGAAATTCCGATTGCCCGGACGTCGCTGGCATTGGCGCGGGCACCTTTGATCGCCTTCTTGATACAATTGGAAGTCGCCTTGCGCCAGGTATCCGGGTGTTGCTCCTTGGCGCCCGGCGGGAGGCCGGAAATCAGGTCATATGTCTCCGCTGCGCTGCCGAGGGCTTTGCCGCTTCGGGCATCCACGACGAGCACCTTGGTGGACTGGGTGCCGCTGTCGATTCCGATGAGCAGGTCGCGCATACGCGTAAAGAATGGGCAAATTACCCGGGTGAGTGCAACCCTTTGTGCGGTTACCCGGCCGATTGGATGGCCGCCACCAATTCCTCCGGCGCGAGTGTCCGTTCTTCGCGAGTGTTGAGATTTTTCAATTGGACCCGGGCAGCGCCCGGTTGCGACGATTCGAGCCGCGCGGTGAATTTTGCCCCGAGTTCCGAGGCTCGCTTGAACTGTTTGTTGCCCTTCATGGGCGTAAGTGAGAAATCGGTGGAAACCCCTGCTTCGCGCAGAAACTGGACCAACCCGAGGGAGTCGCTGCGTGAAGCTTCATCTTCGATCAAAACGAAAACCGCGATTCGATTGCCAAATTCCGGCACCAGATTCCGGGCCTTGAGCAATTCGCTGAGAACGACGTCTCCCATGCCGAAGCCCAAGGCCGGCAAATCGATTTTGCCGCCCGAGACGAGCTTGATCAGGTGATTATAACGGCCGCCTCCCGCAATGGCGCGAAATTCTCCTTTGCGGTCAAAGGCCTCAAAGACCGGACCCGTATAGTAGGCGAGACCGCGAATGACGCCGTAATCCACCTTGATGAAATCCCCCAGACCGCGGGCGCCGATATTGTCGATGATCGACTTCAATTCATCCGTTGGTTTTCCAGCCGCAATGAAATCGCGAACTTCGGTTCCCGAAAAACCCAGCTCGTCGAGTTTTTTATCGCTCTCCTCCGGCGCAGTTCGATCAATTTTGTCGATGACCTGATAAAATTCATAAGCCCGTGACTCGTCCGGGCAACGTAGCGCAAAAAAATCCTGCCATGCGTTACGGCTGCTGAGGCGGATGACGAAATCCTCCGCCGTCAGCCCGAGCGCCCGGAGTGAATCAATGAGCAGGGCGATCAATTCCGCGTCGGCGGCAGAATCGGTTTCGCCGATGATGTCACAGTTGAGTTGGAAGTGTTCGCGAAGCCTTCCCTTTTGTTGTCGTTCGTAACGGAACAACTGCGGAATTGAGAACCATTTGAAAGGTTTTTTGTAGGCGCGTTCCTGGGCCGCGACCATTCGCGCGAGGGTCGGCGTCATTTCCGGTCGAAGGGCGATGCTGCGATCACCTTTGTCCACGAAGTTGTAGAGTTGGCCGACAATTTCGTCACCGCTCTTGATGGTGAAAAGTTCTAGCGGTTCGAGGGGTGGACCGTCATATTCTCGAAACCCGTACGACTCAGCCGTTGCCCGCCAGCGGGAGAAGATGTGATGACGCAGATCGGCGCTCCACAGGTCTTTGTGTGGAAGTGGCTCGGGGTAGAAGTCCCGGAATCCTGGCAGGCGGTCCATCAAAGAGAGTTGGCTTTTATCAGTCGGACAAAAGCCGAAAAAGGAGAAAAGGCGGAGTCAGTGGCACCAATGCAAGCCCGTGAGCAAAAGCTGGAGCGTTGCTGGTGGGTTTTCAGGCGCTTACGCGAAAGTCAACCGGGCCTTCTTTGGCGAGGATTGACTTGGCAGTTGAGGATGGGAGCGATCTGGTTGCTGCTGTGGAATTTCCAAGCCGATCATGAACGGCGTCCTCGGACTCAATTCTGACCACCGCTTCACGCATTTCCTTGCCGGGCTTGAATTTAACCACGGCACGGGGAGGAATCGGCACATCGGTTTTGGGTGCGTTCGGGTTGCGGCCGACGCGGGCCTTGCGCAGCTTGACCTCGAACACTCCGAAATTCCGCAGCTCGACCGTCTCGCCCTGGGCGACGGATTCGCTGATGTAATCGAGCGTTTTCTGCACGACATCAAGAACCTGTTGCTGGACCAGACCCGTCTCATTGCTGATGCGGATGACCAGATCTCGCTTTGTGATATGCTTGCTCATTTTGAGAACCCTTTACTGGACCGAGATAAGCTTGGGGGGAGTTTATAAACCCTTGCGGCATAAGGGTCAAGCGGGCTTTTCAGGGAACTTTAACGGAACTTTTTGGCGAGCGGCACGGCTTGACCCGCAGCCCAATCGGCGTTAAATGACTGGCATCTCGGGGAGCTGTCCGCCATCGGTCCGTCGGTGGTGAAGGCTGAGAGGGCACCGCGCAAGTGTTGCCGACCCAATGAACCTGCTCCGGGTAATGCCGGCGAAGGGAGGCCACCAAAAGGTGGGCATTTCCTTCCCGAATCCCGATAAACGACCGAATATCTGCCATGATCGCCGACCCTGAAAAATCCTTCGGACCCCACAGCAGTGAACAACTCCCCAATAGTCGGCGCGTGTACGTCGCCGGCCAGTTGCACCACGGCGTTAGCGTGCCCATGCGGGAAATCTTGCTTGCGCCAACCCGGACGTTTGATGGCACCGAAGAGATTAACGAGCCAGTGCGCGTTTACGATTGCAGCGGGCCGTGGGGCGATCCGGAGTATGCCGGCGACGTGACCAGGGGATTGCCGGCGCTGCGCCGTGATTGGATCCTTTCTCGCGGTGATGTCGAGGAATACGACGGCCGCGACGTGAAGCCCGAGGACAATGGTTATCTGAGCCGTAATCACGCCGAGTATGCCAGCAAGGCCGAACGAAATCGATTGGTCGAATTTCCAGGGCTGAAGCGTAAACCGCTGCGGGCCAGTCAAGGGCATCCAGTGACGCAACTCTGGTACGCTCGACAGGGCATCGTGACGCCGGAGATGGAATTTATCGCCATTCGCGAAAACATGCGCCGCGCCGAATTGACCGACATGGCTGAGAACATCGTGCGGAACGACCTCGACCAGCAGCACGCCGGCTCTCATCAGACTTCACTGAACGCTGACTCGCCGAACACGGATTACACCCCCTCTGTTTTCCGCCGCTTTCCGCAGCGCATCCCGAAAGAAATTACTCCCGAATTCGTGCGTGACGAAGTCGCCGCCGGACGCGCGATTATTCCCTTGAACATCAACCACCCGGAACTTGAGCCGATGATCATTGGTCGCAACTTCCTTGTGAAAATAAACGCCAACATCGGCAACTCGGCCGTGGCGTCGAGCATTGATGAAGAGGTCGAGAAGATGCGTTGGGCGACCAAGTGGGGGGGCGATACAGTGATGGACCTGTCCACGGGAAAGAATATCCATGCCACTCGTGAATGGATTCTCCGCAACTCGCCGGTGCCGATTGGCACGGTGCCGATTTATCAGGCGCTGGAAAAGGTGAACGGCAAGGCCGAAGACCTGACGTGGGAGATCTTTCGCGACACGCTTATCGAACAGGCCGAGCAGGGTGTGGATTACTTCACGATTCACGCGGGCGTTCTTTTGCGCTTCGTTCCGCTTACCGCTCATCGCATGACCGGCATTGTCTCGCGCGGCGGCAGCATCATGGCCAAATGGTGCCTTGCGCATCATCAGGAGAGTTTCCTTTACACCCACTGGGATGACATCTGCGACATCATGGCCGCCTACGACGTGAGCTTTTCCATCGGTGACGGACTGCGACCGGGCAGTATCGCGGACGCGAACGACCAGGCGCAATTCGGGGAACTCAAGGTACAGGGTGAACTCACTAAACGGGCGTGGGCCAAAGGTGTTCAGGTGATGAACGAAGGTCCCGGCCATGTGCCCATGCACATGATTGAGGAAAACATGGCCAAGCAACTGGAGTGGTGTCACGAAGCGCCATTCTACACCCTCGGACCACTTACCACCGATATCGCGCCTGGTTACGACCACCTCACCAGCGGCATCGGCGCGGCAATGATCGGTTGGTATGGCTGTGCGATGCTCTGCTACGTGACACCCAAGGAACATCTCGGCCTGCCGAATAAGCAAGACGTGAAGGAAGGTGTCATCACCTACAAGATTGCCGCTCACGCCGCTGACCTGGCCAAGGGTCATCCCGGCGCGCAATACCGCGACAACGCCTTGAGCAAGGCCCGCTTCGAGTTTCGCTGGGAAGACCAGTTCAATCTCGGCCTCGATCCCGAGCGCGCAAAGGAATACCACGATGAAACCCTGCCGCAGGACGGTGCCAAGACGGCGCACTTTTGCTCGATGTGCGGTCCTAACTTCTGCTCGATGAAGATTACCGAAGACGTCCGCAAATACGCCGCCGAACAAGGCATCGCCGAGGAAGAGGCGTTGAAGAAAGGCATGGAAGCCAAGTCGAAAGAGTTTGTGGAAAAAGGCGCGGAGGTTTACGCGAAGGCGTAAGGCCAAGCATCCAATCGAGGCGGTCGGCGCGCTTCGGGAATCCCCAACCCCAACGGGGGTGCAACACCCGCACCCGCCGCGAGCACGTGGTCCATTCAACCCACAGCGCAGGTTGGATGATTTGGGCGGCGCGGCAGCGCCGCCCTACCACGTCGTCACTGGTAGGGCAGAGCTGCCGCTCTGCCCGTTCTTTCCATTCATGCACGTTGTCATAAAAATTTTCACATGAGCGAAATCCCGTTCCGCGATCCCGGTCGTCGCACACCGGCCAAAGGGTTCACGTTTCGCTCGGCGGACCGAACTGGGTTTTCCTCACCGTCTGCACCCTGAAACGCGAGAGGTGGCTGGCTCAATCTTCGGTTCAACGAACACTACACGACATCTGGGAGCGCACGGCGACCGCGTGGCTGGTGAGCGATTATCTTCTGATTCCCGATCACCTGCATCTCTTCTGCGCGCCGTATGATTTGAAGTTCACGGTCGAACGCTGGATGGGTTTCTGGAAAGATCGCTTCGCAAAGACGCATCCGGACACGGGGACATTTCAGGCAGGCGGTTTTCATCATCGGCTGCAGGATGGCGAAAGCTACTCGCAGAAGTGGCAATACGTCCGTGAGAATCCGGTGCGTGCCGGTTTGGTGACGCGTCCGGAGGATTGGCCCTTTTTTGGACGAGTCCACGAAATTCGTTGGTCGGGAGATTGAAGTTTGGGCGGCGCGGCAGCGCCGCCCTACCCAAATTGTGGGTAGGGCAAAGCTGCGGCTTTGCCCATTCTCGCAAATTGATTTACCTTGTCCGCAGCCATCCAAACTATGAGCAACATGAAGAGCAATAAAAAGGAGTTGTCCCCAAAACAACGCGAAGAACTGCTCAGAGCATTGAAAGACCGGTTTGCGAAAAACCTGAACCGCCATAAAAGTCTGGATTGGGTCAAGGTGCAGGCCAGGCTGGAAGCCAATCCGGAAAAACTGTGGTCACTCAATGAAATGGAAGGAACCGGCGGCGAACCGGATGTGGTTGGTCGTGATCAAAAGACGGGCGAATACGTCTTTGTTGATTGTTCTGCTGAAACTCCCAAAGGGCGCACGAGTGTTTGTTACGACCGGGAAGGGCTGGAGTCTCGGAAAGAGCATAAACCAAAAACCACCACCAAGGACATCGCGGCGGCCATGGGCATTGAGCTTTTGACGGAGGATCAATATTTCGAACTGCAAAAGCTGGGGAAGTTCGATCGGAAGACATCAAGCTGGGTGAAAACACCGGCTGACATCAGAAAACTCGGCGGCGCGCTCTATGGTGAGCTTCGCCACGGCCGCGTCTTCGTGGGGCACAACGGCGCGCAGTCTTACTACAGCGCCCGGGCATTCCGTGGATCGCTCAGGGTCTGAGTTCTGCGCAGACAACGTCTGGCGAGCTCCCGGAAAGTGCGTGCCACACTGGCTATCGTGGCATTAGCGCGAAGCTCTGTCGAGTACTGTCCCAAAGGCGCGAACACGCTGCAACAGCACATCCGCCCGGAGGGACTCTATTTCGTAATCCAACGGAGTTGCCTCACCCGCGACGCCAGACCTAAACTCGGCGATGTCGGGGCAGGGTCAGGCCCAATCCGCAAGAATCTGCTCCGCCTGCACGACTTGCGCCGGCGAACCGGTGAAATTGAATCGGAATTTTCCAGACTTACGGGTGATCTGGACGTCGATGGTGTCCAGACTGTTTTTCTTCATCCGTAGGCGGAGTTGTTTGTAGATTTCCTTGGGTCCGTGTTGTTGGAGGCTTTTGCTCATGCTTGAGCGTCAGCGTAGGACGAACATAGAGCAACATTAAACGTTAGATATTTGGGAACATGAATGTCGAGGTGCCCTGGCTCATCATCGGCGAGCCGGAGGAATAGGATTTCTGCGATACCCAGAATCTACCGGCATGTATCTCTCATTCATCTGACCGGTTGACATGAAACAATTGGCCATGGAAATCGCCAGTATGGAGTGGCCACCGACGGTCCGCTTGCCGTTTGTTTCAATTCGCATTGAGCAATGAATGAACATTCGTAGGATGGTGCGCAGTCGAAGATGAAAACTGAATGACAGCTCTCCGAAATTTCAGCCGTGGCGTGATGGCCATGACCCTCTTGGGCCTGGTGTTTCCCCTGACCCTGCCTTGCCGGGCGGAGCCCGTGGAAGACGGTGATTTCGCCGCGCTTCAGGCGGATGCCAAGAAGTCCTTTCGCGAGCGCGTCGCCCCGTTCGTGAAGAATTACTGCGCGGACTGTCACGGGAACAAGAAAAGGAGGGCCGGACTCAACTTCGAAAAGGCGCTCAAAGACCCGGGCAACGTGACCTTCAGAAAACATTGGAAGCAGGCGCTTGCCAATGTGAAGGCGCATGACATGCCTCCGGAAGACAAGAAGCAGCCGGCGGATGAGGAACGTCAACTGTTTCAGGAGTGGATTGGCAAGATCAAGTATCTCAGCCCGAAGGATCCCGGCCTTTTTGTGATCCGTCGTCTGACCAAGGTGGAGTATGGCAACACGCTGCGTGATTTCCTTGGGGTTGATCCGTCGGTCGCCCATGAACTGCCGGATGAGGTATTCGGGGAAGGGTATTTGAATTCGCTGTCCCCACTTCAATCAGAACAGTTTCTCGGGATCGCCAACGAGGTGCTGGATCGGATTCTGGCACCCAACGATGCGCCGCCCACCGAGACGCAAAAGCGACTGTTCGGCGAAACACCCAAGCCAGGAACTGATCTTCGGGTGGCGGCGAGAAGAATCGCCCGCTCGCTGGCGCGATACGCCTTTCGCCGACCTCCGTCGGACGCGGAACTGGATGTCCTTCTGAAGGTTTTTGATCTGGCGCGCGATAACAAACTCACCTACCAGGCTTCACTGGGCCTCATGCTCAAAGCGATTCTGGTTTCGCCACAGTTCCTCTTCATCACGCCCGCTGAGGAGCCCGAATCGGGTCGCTCGATTGTTCCCCTTGATGACCATCAACT
>CALBIE010000493.1 GCA_937893495.1 uncultured Verrucomicrobiales bacterium
TCCTTCGTTAACTCGCTTTTGAAAGCTTTTCCGGCGCTGGTAATATGGAATTGAGTGATGGGTGCCGTCTTCGCGGGAATGCTGACAAACAGTTCAATCCAAGGTTTTTGTTTGGATTGAAGGACCTGTTTAACGACCCATCGGGTAGTCCAGATTTCCTGTCCGGTGAGCCCTCGGCTGTTCCGCCAAACCTCGATATCTTCCGCCTGAGTGTAGCACAAAAAGTATTTTGTGCGCCGCTTCACTAAATCGGCCGGATCGACAATGTGTGGGATCGGTTGAAGTCTCAGTTGTGAAGGGCGCGGTTTCTTCTTAATGGCTACCTTGACAGTCTCTTTGACTTCGGGTTCCAGAACGTTTTCAGGCTCCGAAACCAGCATCTCCGGGTCCTGGCTGAGGAGATAGATCTGGTCGAGACAGTGAGGGCATTCGATTTCACGACCCTCCATCTCCGGAGGGTAGGAAATAGAGCCGTCACACAGGACGCAATTGATGCATCGCTCTTCGGACATTCAGCCTGATCTGGTCTTCGTTCTGTCGTCTTGCAAATCGTTGGGATTCGCAGGATGACGCAGGTTTTCCGTCGCAACAAGGATAAAGGGAATAACGGGAAATCGAAATTCTCGGCTAAAGAGAAAGTGTAGCAATGCGCCGGCAAATGTGATCCAATCTCCGGCCATGATTCCTTTGATGAAACGATTCGCGTTATTTGCCATCGCGGCGGTTTTAATCCTCCTCAGCGCTGCTGAGACGCGGGCGGCCAAGCGGCCCAATGTGGTCTGGATTCTGTCCGAGGATAACTCCATCCATTACCTGCGGCTTTACGGCAATGAATTGGCGCCGACGCCGAATATTGAGAAGCTCGCCGCGTCGGGGTTGGTATATGACAACGCGTTTTCGTGCGCGCCTGTCTGCTCGGTCGCACGAACGACGCTGGCGATGGGTATTTACGCGCCGCGCGGTGGTTTTCAGTATCACCGTAAATCGGCCGTGGCTGGTTTGCCGCAGGGGTTCAAGGTGTGGACGCAACTGCTCCAGGAGGCGGGCTACTACACGAGCAACAACAGCAAGACGGACTACAACATCGACGTGGATATCAAGCAGGTGTGGAATGATTCGTCCCGTAAGGCGTCGTGGCGCAATCGGCCGGACAAGGGTAAGCCGTTTTTCCACATGCAGACATTTGGCACGACTCACGAAAGTTCATTGCATTTCAAGGACGCGGAGATGCGACGAGAGCAATTGACTACGCCGAAAGACAAGGTGCAGTTGGCCCCGTACCATCCGGACACACCGCTATTTCGGCATACCTATGCCCGGTATCACGACAAGATGAAGCGGGTGGATGAGCAGATTGGCGAACTGGTCTCGCAGTTGGAAAAGGACGGCCTGCTGGACGACACATTCATTTTCTATTTCGGCGATCATGGCGGGGTCTTGCCGCGCGGAAAAGGTTACGCCTACGAATCCGGCCTGCACGTTCCGCTGGTGGTGCGCATCCCGGCGAATTTCAAGGAGTGGGCGGATTTTTCCCGCGGCGACCGGGTCAAGGGATTCGTTTCGTTTGTTGATTTCGGCCCGACGGTTCTGGAACTCGCCGGGGTCAAGGTTCCTGAACTGATGGATGGCAGACCGTTTCTCGGTAAAGCGGTATCCCGGAAGGAAGTGAACCAACGAGACACAGCGTTTGGTCATGCGGATCGATTTGATGAAAAATACGATCTCGTCCGAACGTTGCGCGTCGGCCGTTTCATGTATCATCGGAATTATCAGGGCTATTATCCGGATGGATTGCAGAACAATTATCGCTACAAGATGCTCGCCTACGAGGAGTGGCGGCAGCTCTGGAATGCGGGGAAACTGAATGGGGCGCAGCGGCAGTTTTTTGAACGACGTCCCGCCGAACAATTGTTCGACATCGAAACGGATCCGCATCAGGTGAAGGATTTGGCGGCTGATCCGAAGCATCGCCAGTTGTTGCTGGATTTGCGGACTCGCCTGACGGCGCAGGTGAAGGAAATCAACGACCTCAGTTTTTATCCCGAGAGCCACATGGTTCAACATGCCTTGGGCGATCCCATTGCATTCGGTCGAAAACACTCGAAGGGAATTGCCCGGTTGGTGGACATCGCGGATCTCGCGTTGCAACCCTTCGGGAAGGCGAGAGGCAGATTAAACGCCGCCATCAACTCGAAGAACGAATGGGAGCGATATTGGGCGCTGACGACCTGTGCGGTGATTGGTGAGCCGGCGAAATCACTGGCCGACGCCGCGCGCAAGGGATTGAAGGATGATAACCTGATGGTGAGGTTGCGAGCGGCGGAGTTTCTCGGGCTGATAAAGGCGGAAGACCCCCGGCCGACGTTGTACGGAATTCTTAATGAAACAGTCTCCAGCGACGAGGCTTTGTTGGCGTTTAACGGCGCCGTGCTTTTCAATGACTTTGAACCGAAGTATCCGTTCGATTTGGGTCAGGTAAAACTCAAGGCCAGGAAGGGCGAAGTGACTCGCCGCACGGATTATTTTTCCGGCAACTTGAAATAGAACTCTATGAACTTAGCTATCGTCCGCTTTCTTTTTCTGGCGTGGATGCTTCCGGGTGTTGTTGGCTTGGTTGAGGGGGCTGGAGGTGGACTCGATTCGATTTCGAAATCGGATCTGATGCGTCACATAAAGCATCTCGCCGACGACAAGCTGGAAGGACGCGAAAGCGGAGGACCGGGAAATACGCCCGCGACGGAATATGTGGCCGCTGAGTTTCGTCGTTACGGACTTAAGCCGATTTCGCCGACCGGAGATTTTTTACAGCCCTTTGAAATTAGTCTGAACGCCGAATTCGGAGGTGACACGCATTTTGAAATCGTTACGGCCGATGGAACGCAACGGATGGAGCTTGGAAAGGATTATCTGCCTTTCGACAATATTGACAAAGGTGTGGCGACGGGTGCGGTCGTCTTCGTCGGTTACGGAATCACAGCCCAGAAAGAGGGGTATGATGATTATGCGGGCCTCAATGTCTCCAACAAGGTTGTGTTGATGCTGCGGAAGGCACCGCGCGATGGGAAAACCAACGGTCTTTTCCGCGCGACCGCTGTTCGGCCAAATCAACACGCATTGTTTACCACCAAGTTGGAGAACGCCAAACGGCACGGCGCAAAGGGGATTCTGATTGTGGATGCGAGTTCAAAACCGCAGACGATGAAACAAATGTCCGATGGTGGGCCGTTTCGCATTGGACCACAAAAGAACAGTCTGCCGTTCGCGTTCGTCAGTCAGGTTGTCGCCTCGAACTGGTTTTCCGGGATTGACCGCAAGCTGAAGGAAACGGTCGAACAGATTGATAATAATGAAAAACCGTTTTCGTTTGCGCTTCCAAAGCTATCGGTCGATTTGAAAATCCAGATTAAGAGGGAAAAGGCGACAGTATCCAATGTGATTGGCTTGCTGGAAGGATCTGATCCGAAAGTGAAGGATGAGTATCTCGTTATTGGTGGCCACCTTGATCATGTTGGATACGGGCGGGATCGGCGGAACCGCGGCAAAAGCGAGTTTATTCACAATGGTGCTGACGACAATGCCAGCGGAACTTCGGCGGTGCTTGAGTTGGCGCAGGCGTTTGCCGGACTCGAAGAAAAACCCAGACGGAGTATCCTTTTCATGGGGTTCAATGCGGAAGAGCGCGGGTTGCTGGGCTCGCGGCATTATGTGGATAAGCCGTTCATTCCGCTGACGAATACCATCGCGATGATCAATTTGGATATGGTCGGACGTGGTGCGTCGGGGTTGGATGTTGGCGGTGTGGGAACGTCGCCGGGATTTGCTGAAATGGTGAAGTCCGCCGCGACAAATTTCTCTTTTAAACTCACTCTGAATCCGGGCGGAAAAGCTCCCAGCGACAACACCTCATTCTACAACAAGAATCTGCCAGTGTTGTTTTTCTACACCGGCAAACATGACGATTACCATAAACCGACGGATGACTGGCAGAAGATTGATCAGGCTGAGATTGAAAAGGTCACACAAATGGCATTTTCGATTGCGCGCCAGATGGCGGATGCGCCCGTTCGGCCAAAGTTTACCAAATCCGACGGTAATCCCGCCCGGCGCGGCCGGCCGCGCGTACTGTTGGGAGTGGTGCTTCAGAGCGACTACGCGGGGAAGGGCGTAAAGGTGCAGGAAGTTATGGACAATTCACCTGCGGCGAAAGCGGGCCTCAGGCCGGGCGACATCATCGAAAAGCTGGGTGGTAAAGAGGTGGTTGGCATGCCCGACATCACGCGGTTTCTTGCGTTGCAACGGAAGGGCGCGAGGTCGAAGGTCAGCATCCGCCGCGGCAAGACTGTTTCTATCTTGAATCTGGAGTTTTGAGTTGAGGCAAAGCGGATTTGAGATTGACAGTTTGGCGACGAATTTTAGCGCAGGCAACCTCCTGAAACGGGCATCCCGAAGCCGCCTGATCAATCAGTGGCGATGGTAGGTATCGTCAACCGCTCCGGAGGCGAAACGGAACGCGCCGGGTTTTGGGCGGATCGGCGGACGGAGCGCCGGCTTGCAGCCGGCTTAACGCACCGAACGAAATTGCGGGTGACAATAGCCAAGCCGCACCCGCATGGCGAGGGGAACACCCCAAGCCGGTTACAAACCGGCGCACCGTCGCGTCCAGCGGGCCGTCGAAAACGAACATGTCGTGTTTCAATCCGAGATGGTCAGCGGAACTTTTTTTGCACACATCGGGCATACATCCGGATGCCAGATTTCGTTCGGTAATCGAGCGAGGTGTTCGAGGGGGATTCCGTTCGCGCGGGAAAACGTTTCCGCCGTATCGCCGAGAACCAGGAGGGAACTGATGACGGCGACCGTTGCCCCGGCGGTACTCAATTCCTCGAAACTGCCCCGGACCGCGGAACCGGCGTTGATAACGTCGTTCACAATGGCGACATGGCGACCTTTAATTTCTTTGGCAATGCTCGATGTTAAACGGTATTGGACGGGAAAAAGTGTTTCGCTTGATCGGGGTGCAGTTGGTTCAGTGTAACAGAAATCGATTGCCAATTCCTCGGCGACCATCACTCCAGTGAACGCGCCTTCGATCAATGGCCCGCAGATAATTTCAACTTCATACTGTTTCAGACCTCGGCTAAGGCCCGTGCGAGGGGACGAACTTTTCGGGGTTTGAGATAAAGCCGTTCGAGATCCAGCCAGAGGTTGCCATGGTGACCCGATTCGAGGCGGAAGTGTCCTGCTCGCGCGGTGAACAATTCCAACAAGCGAGATTGCTCCGGGGTCAGGTTTGCCGGGAAATCCGCATTCACAGACTCATCATCGGCGCGGGCACGAGGAACGCATGCTGTTCCAGCATACTCAGCGCGCCGTTCCACGTAAGGTATTGGGTGACGTAAACGAAGAAGACGTAAACACCGGCAACCGGCAGGGCAGCCAGTCGACTGAGCCAAAGAAATAAAACACTGCGCGGCTCTTCGCGATTCAGGGCGCGGCTCATTGCCCAACCCGTCAGCACGCGTGCGGGAAAGATAAACGCGACAAACAACAGGCTCGGCAACCAGGCGATTTCATCGGGTGGAAATTCAATCTTGAGCAGGTAGAGCGGGATGGCGAACAGCAGAGTGACCAATAGTGCAAACCAGAAGGCGATAGGGGCGTTGCGAAACAGTCGCCGAACGACACCCAATTCGAACATTGCTCCGAATCGGTTTTCGCAGGCGAAGTGGGCCTGGAGAAACGGCAAATATGCCGCCACTATCAACAGCAAACCGCTGCCGAGCAGACCGAGTAATATTGCGCCGCCTTGCGGCAGAAAAGAGCCGATAATCAGCAATCCTACCGGAACAATGAGCCAGGCCACCGCACCCACAAATCCGCGAGCACCCAACCAGAAATAATACGGCAGATTCAGATCCCGCAGATAGTTGATCACGGCGTTGCGGATTGATTCATATTTTTCGGGTTCGCGGAGCCAGCGAACGAATATTATTGGCGCGGGCCAGAAAAAATGCCGTAACTTGCCGCCACGCAAGCAGGCCCAGACCACGTGCCAGACCGTTAGAATGGTCAGAATGAACAACACAGCGGCCCAACCGTTTGCCGTAGAGGTGCCGGGTGCCAGCAATTGTTCGGCATCTTTCCACATCCCGGAAACGAATCGCACGGGCCAGAACACCAACCAGGTGCCGAGCGTGATTCGACCGATGACGGCGGCTTTGCGGATGCCTATGAAACCATCACGGATACGACGGTTACGGGCAACGCGACCACTGACTTCGAGCAAGTAGCCGAGGCTGAGAAAATTCAAGAGTGGGATGACGGAAAAGATTGCAAGCCCGACGATTAAGGTCAGCGATCCGAAAACCCATTCCATGGCGGAGCCAATTCGAACGGCGACGCGATGTCTGAGCGAAGGCTTTGCGACTGGTTCGCTGACCGGCAGAGCCGGTGGCGGCAGGGATTCCGCAGGCATCGCATGTTCGGCGATAGCGGTCTCGGATTCAATTTCGCTGTTCATGACAGGGACTGGACAGGGGGATGGGCTGGTCGGATTCACGGGATTAAATCACGGATTCGTCAGAGTGAACACACCGAATCCCGTCGAGTTGCAGATTTCTGTTGGCGATTTCCAGGCTGGCAGATAGCTGCTGGAGCGCGGACGCCTACGTTCGCGCGGACTTGATTGGCGACTAAGCTTGGACAGATCGGCCGGAATTTCCTCCCCTCGAACCCAAGTACGATTCGCATGACTCGAATGCTGTGATAGCCAGGAGAACCGTTCGTACAGGCGGGACGCCTGTGCTACGTAGCGCAGGCGTCCCGCCTGCATGAGGCGTTCGCCAGACCGAGACGAGACAGGTTACTCGGTCGCGCGAATTGGCAATCAGCACGGTTTTTACGTCGAGTCGTCCGCGTGGTGGTTTTTCTCGTCCGATTGGTAACAGACGCAAGTCTCAGGCGTCCCAATAGTTCAGACTTACGGTGCGGTGTGCTGATTATTTTGAAACCCGAGTGAATTCCGCTGTGTCGTATCTCCAGCTTGTCGTTCCAATCAAATGCGCTACACTGTGGTGAATCCTGAACAACCGCCCCCGTTATGACCGACGAATCAAACGCCCCTCCATCCCCGCGCCGGACAAAGATCTGGCTGCGGGACCTGTTGTTTATCGGCTTGTGTGTGGTATTGGCCGGCGTGGTGGTGGCTCGACTCTGGAGCCCGAAACCATTGCCGGGACCATCGCACTTTGATCCCGCTGAGTTCGCGCGGGCGGATTTCGTCAATGCCGTCGAACGCCTCGACAAGGTGTTTGAGGTGGATTGGAAGGATCGGGGAATCAAACCCGTTCCCGATGCTTCCGCGATGATGGTGGCGCGGCGGTTGTCACTCGGACTGACGGGCACGGTGCCTTCTTTCGAAGAGTTGCGCGCACTGGAACAACAGCCGGAAGAAAACCAGTTGCAATGGTGGTTGTCGCATTTGTTTGAAGACCGTCGTAGCAGCGAGTATCTCGCCGAACGATTTGCCCGCGCGTATGTCGGCGTGGAGAATGGACCGTTTCTTGTTTACCGACGTCGGCGGATGGTGGATTGGCTGAGTGAAGAGTTCGCGCAGAATCGCCCGTACGATCAAATTACGCGCAGCCTGATCGCCGCTAAGGGCCTGTGGACAACTTCGCCCGAGGCGAATTTCATTACCGTAACGACCGGTCAGAACATGGAGAAGAAGGGGCCGGACGAGGAGAAATTGGCCGCGCGCGTTACCCGGGCATTTCTCGGGGTGCGCATTGATTGCGTGCAATGCCATGACGATATGTTTGGCCCTCGTTGGAAGCAGAAGGACTTTCATCAACTGGCGGCCTTCTTCGCGCCCACGGAGAATTCCATTTCCGGCATTCGCGACGACGAGAAGAAGCAATACCAGTATCGCTACAAGGGAACGCCGTCTGAAGTAATGGTTCCGGCGGTCGTGCCATTTCAGCCGGAACTTTTTCCGGCAAGCGGAGAATTGCGTGAACGGCTGGCCACGTGGGTGACCCACCCGAAGAACCGCGCGTTCGCCCGGACGACGGTCAATCGCATCTGGGCGCTCATGTTCAATCGTCCGTTGGTGGAACCCATTGACAGCATCCCGCTGGAAGGTCCGTATCCGCCGGGTCTGGAACTGCTGGTGGATGACATGATTGACCATGGATACGATTTGCGCCGATTGGTTCGTGTCATCGCCACGTCGCGCATTTATCGACTGGACAGTCGCTCGGATGATCCGGCGACCCTGGTGACGAAGGAATGCGAACAATCCTACGCGGCGTTTCCGTTGACCCGACTACGGCCGGAGCAGGTGGCCGGCAGCGTGATTCAGGCGGCGTCGCTGCGCACCATTGACGCGGAGGCACATGTGTTGTTCCGCATCATGCGCTCGACACAGACCAGTAATTTCGTAAAACGCTACGGTGATTTCGGAGACGATGAATTCGATGATCGCGGGGGCACCATCCCGCAACGGTTGTTGCTCATGAATGGCGAGTTGCTCAAGGGTCGGACGGAGAAAAACCCATTGTTCAACGCCTCAAGCCGCATTGGTTCGTTATCGAGATCGGATTCCGAAGCGGTGGAAGCGGCCTATCTATGCACTTTGACCCGTCGGCCGGAAAAAGAGGAATTGGATTACTTCGTCAAGCTTTTGGATGGGACGAAAGGGGATAAACGCCAGGACGTGATGGCGGATATTTTCTGGACACTGATGAACAGCACTGAGTTTGCGTGGAACCATTGATTTGCCATTATGAACAAAGATATTTTCAATCCTGAATGCGGCTGCGGTTCGGTTGACCATTTTTCGCGCCGGACAATATTGAAAGCCGCCGGATTAAGTGGATTGACCTGGCTGACGCCGCTGGGTGACCTGCTCGCCAAATCCGCCGGGAAGAAAGGCCAAGCCGCGAAAGCCAAATCGGTCATCGTGCTGTGGATGGCCGGCGGGCCGAGCCAGTTGGAGACCTTTGACCCGCATGCGGGGAAACCGATTTCCGACGGCACCGGGGCGATCAAGACATCCGTCAAAGGAATTCAGTTGGCGAAAGGAATGGAGCAGACGGCTGAAGTGATGGGCGATATTTCCCTCATCCGTTCCGTCGTGAGCAGAGAGGGTGATCACGAACGCGCGACGTACAACGTCAAGACCGGTTATCGGCCGAACCCGACTGTCGTGCATCCGTCCCTGGGGTCCATTATCACCCACGAGATTCCCAACAACGACATCGAGATTCCAACACATATCTCCATTCTTTCAAATCAATGGCCGCCGCGCGGTGGTTATTTTGGTCCTGAATTTGACGCCTTCAAGGTGGGTGATCCAAACAAACCGATTCCGGATCTGGTGTCCAACGTGGACAAGGCGCGGGAAAAGCTGCGTTATGAAAGTCTTTCCGTGGTGGAACGGGTATTTGCGCGCGGGCGTCAGCCAAATCTTGATCGGGACAAAACGTTGCACATGGCGACGATCAAAAACGCGCGGCGGATGATGACGTCGGATCAATTGAAGGCGTTCGACATCAGTGGTTCACCGGGGACCGAGGTGAAGGATTTTGGAGAAACCCCGTTCGGGCGAGGCTGCCTCGCGGCCGTGAGACTGGTCGAAGCCGGTGTTCAATGTGTTGAAGTCAATCTGAACGGATGGGACACGCATGTGAACAACAAGGAAGGACATGCGAAGAATGTTCCGCAACTCGACGCCGGGTTTGCCGGGACGATCAAGGCGCTCAAGGCCCGCGGTCTGCTCGACAGTACGCTGGTGCTCTGCGGTGGTGAATTCGGACGAACGCCGAAAATCAATCCCTTTGGAGGTCGAGATCATTGGCCGCATGGATTCAGCATCGCCATGGCTGGCGGCGGAATCAGGGGAGGGCATGTGATTGGCTCCACGGATCCGAATGGCCAGAGCAAGGAGCCGGAAAACCCGGTCAATGTGCAGAACATTCATGCCACCATTCTTCAACAGGTTGGACTGGATCCGGAAGATGAAATCATGACGCCGGTGGGTCGGCCGATCCTGCTCAGTGATGGAGCGGTGATCGAGGAATTGCTGGCGTAGCCCCCGGTAAATTGCCGCCGAGAAACGTCGGTTGCTGTCCGTTGAGAAAGCGTCAAAGCATGCGGTCTTCTTTCCCTTCGCCGGCCACAATGATGATGGCGGATTCTTTAAGTAATCCTTTTTCTTCAACATTGATTCCGTAACAGCGGGTCTGGCAGAGGCCGCAGCCAACGCATTTGTCCAGGAGAACGACCGGCGCGAGATGGCCAGTTCCTTCCATCGGAAGTCCCTTATCGTCCACTTGGGTATGGACCTGGGTAAATTCAATCGCTCGATAACCGGCGGCGTTGCATTCGTCCACGCAAAGCTGACAGGCCTCGCGATTGGCAAAGGGCAGACAGGTCTTCTCGTTTACAATCGCGAGCCCCATGCGCGTGGATTTTTTGACCTCGATGGGCAAGGCGCGAATTGCCCCTGTCGGACAGACTTGCCCGCAGGCGTTGCAACTGGATTCGCAGCCGGCCCAGTCCGCGTTGACGACGGGCGTCCACAAGCCTTCCAGTCCTTGTTGGAATCCCTGCGACTGAAGCACGTTGTTGGGGCAGGCCTTGTAACATTCGCCACAGCGAATGCACATCTGCAGGAATTCCTGTTCGGGAACGCTGCCGGGCGGACGGACCGGACGGAAGCTGTCTGGATCACTCAGGTTTGCGCCCCACGTTCTGGTGACGCCAGTCAGAGCGGTGGCCCCTACCACGGCTGCGCCCATTCCGGCCCAGAGCTCCATGAAACCGCGACGACCCAATGCCGTTTCGCCAGTGGGCGGCACGTTGAGTGTCTTCAGGTTGGAGATATCCCACCGGTCAACGAACTTGATCGAATGAGTCGGGCAAACGCCGCCGCAAGTCTGACAAAGCGTGCAGTCGGTTTCGCGGGTTGTGAAATCCGGCTTGATCGCGTCGAAGGGACATATCTCCACGCACTTGTTGCAGTTGATACAGCTGGTTTCCACCTTGCGTTCGCTGACTCGAAAAATATTGGCCACGGAAAAAACCGCGCCACTCGGGCAGACGTATTTGCACCAGAACCGAGGGCGCAATAAACCAAGGGCCAGCACGCCGGCAAATAACAGGATGGAGACAAGATGACCGGTGTTCATTGGAGGCACGAGATGCCAGCCGCGTTGAAGCCCGGTTTGAAGTGGTTCACCAATGAATAGCAGGCCGCGGGTAATGACCGGGATTGCCGAAAATGTTCCAGACACAAGAATGCCAAACACGGCGCAAATCAAAATGCCGATCAACAGATAATATTTGATGTGAACCCACCAGCCTTCGCCGGCAACCTGAAATCGTTTGACGCGCTTACCAATGGCCCAGTCAAACAAGTCGATCATCGTGCCGAGAGGGCAGAGGTAACCACAGAACCCGCGCGGGATGTAGATACAGACGAGGAGAATGACACCCGCGCAAGTGAGCGACCACACCCAGTTTCGCGAAGCAATTCCGGTTGAGATGCTGACGAGCGGATCGATGATCAGGAAAAACTCAGCCGCGATTCGTTCTTTGGCAACCAGGTCGTCCGTATAGTGCGAGGGCCATCCCTCGGGATCTTTTGTGTGCAAAGCCCATGGGCCCGTGCCCAGCAGGATTCGATCAAACTGTTCCGGTGAGAGTTCCCCAAGCGGGGCAAGCACCGGGGCGGAATCGGCGGTGGCCACGAGTGTGAATGGAGCGACCGTCCGGGTTGCACCGGGTGGAGCGGCTTCATCGACAAGGAAGACAGATTTGCCGACGGAGAAGGACTCATCCAATGGCATGCCATTGAAATGGAGATGGCCGGTTTTCTCGTCGATGCGTTCGAGCATTCCTCCGCGTGCCACAGCGCCATCGCCGGCTGGTCGGGCCGTATAAGGCCAGCAGACATAAAAGAACAGCACGAGAAACAGCGCGAAAAAGGCGCCCTGAACCACGCGTCGAAACGGCGACGAAATGACGGACGGTCCCAGCCATCGCAAGGCTCGGCGAACGGCGCCCTGCCGTCCGGTCGCCGGATCAAAGAACAGAGATTGCGGGAGAAATCGCCTCGCGATGCGCCCGAACCTTGTCGGAAAGTGCTGCGGTTGATACTTTCGGTTTAGGAAGGGAAAGAAATGGTCGAGGCGAAACAGTGATTCCCGGTTGCCGGTGAGAGCGACTGCCAGACCGGTTGCAAACAACACGCCCGAAAGGGTCAGTCCGAGCAATTGTGCAGCCGTTTCCGCCTGCCGGGATACCGCGCCCAGTAATGCTGCAAGCGTGATAAGTCCTGCGGCGGTCAGTCCCGGTCTCATGCGTCAGAAGCGGTCGCGAGCGCGATGAAGCGAATGGGAGTGACGGAGAAATATCCCACGGATGTGAGCGAAGGCGGGAGCGACCGGCTTTCCCCAATCAAACGCGTTTGGATTGCAGTGAGGGCCGAGGAAAGCGGTGCTGAAGACACCTCACTCCAGACGCTGGCGCGACCAAGCGGCCGTCCCGAATTGCGCGCCAGCGTCTGGAGTGCGGCGCGTTTACCGCCGCTTTCCTTGTGGCGGGCGCGAAGCAAAACGTGTCCGCGGGCGAACCCGAGGTTCCATCTGACCCGAGCGCGAGGAATGCCATTCAATTCAGCCTCGGCAGTTCGTCTCTGCAATCTCGTTGGATTACTCATTGCTGCCCCTTCTTCAAGGCTCGGGCCGTGGCATTCACGATGGCCCGCGCCGTGATCGTCGCGCCGCTCGTTCCGTCGATGTCGCGCACCGATTGTTTCGCGAGAATCTGCTCCGGCACGTCGCGCAGTGCCGAGTAGTATTGTTTCTCCCGATG
>CALBIE010000494.1 GCA_937893495.1 uncultured Verrucomicrobiales bacterium
GCGTTGTAGGTAAGCATGGATTGAACGACCCGGGGATTCTCGTAGCAATGGTCCAGAGTAATTCCATTGCCACCATTATGGTCCACAGTCACACCCTGAATGAAGATTTCCTGAACGCCCTCAGCTCGAATTCCGTCCCCGGAGTTGGTTGAGCCGGTCACCCGGAAATTGCTCAACTGAACGCGCCAGATACGGGAACCCTTGTTCTCGGCTATGTCCTTCGGAGCAATAATCAACGCCGGCAGGCCGCTCTTGTTGCGGTTTATGATAACCGATGCTGATCCGGCTCCTGTCAGGTGAGTATTCTCAGAGTGAATCCGCAACGGTTCATCAATCCCGAATTCACCTGAAGGAAGAACAACGATACCGCCTGAAGCAGGCACGGAGTCCAATGCGGCTTGGAGGGACGGAAACCCTGAAGCATCTATCGGTTTTGCAGACGACGCCAATTGGGCACCGAATAAATTCAAAGGTGAAAACAGCGTAAATACCAACAAACAGAAAGAGACAGCCCGATTCAATGGTGTATTTGAATTAAACATAACATACATTGTGCCATTAACTGGAAGTGGGTTCGAATGGGGATTTGGCTGCGTGGTTTTCATGTCAAATTGAGAAATTGAGCTAAAACCAGGTGCTCGGCGAGCCAATTATCGATGTGACCAGCCAAACCGACTGGCACGGTCTTTCTGTCCGAGAATTGGCCAGTAAACGAATGCAGATTTCCCGATGACATTCGTTCGGGTGAAATCTCCCCAGTCACGCGAATCTCTACTGTTCAGTGTATTGTCACCGAAAACCATGTAGTGATTCGTGCGGATCGTAACCCGATAGGATTCGTCGCGGAACAAAGGAGCCAATCGGTGGCCGCCGCGTTGATACTGAACAGCGACAATTTCGTTCACATGCCCGGAGAACACACTGTCATCAGGTGGTCCGGAAAACGTGTAAACATATTCGAACCGTGGCGTGGCTGCATCAAGTCGCTCACCATTGATACGCGTATGCCGGTCGTTTCCAATGGCAACGGTTTCACCGCCAAGCCCAACCAGGCGTTTGATATAGAATTGATCCTGAGGCAACCCGTTTACTCCCTCGGTTGCAAAAACGATAATTTCTCCTCGAGTCGGTTTGCGAAAATTGTAAGTCATGCGGTCCACAAACAAATGGTCGCCGGTGATGACCTTCAATTTAAGAATTTCTTCGTCCTTCTCAAACGACTGTCCAAGAAAGAGCCCGCCGCGGTTGTAGTCTCCGCCAAACAAGTCGTTGGGTGGAAACCAGACGGTGTACCATGTCTGGCCGATACGAAAACGTTGTTTCTGCACGAGCGGAAACACGCGTTTCGGAGGCTCAACTTCATCCAATGAACCTGACGATTCGGCGACGACATGATAGTACGAAATCCCGCGGAACCATGAATCAACCCACGCGCTGAGACCCGTCGGAAACACCACTTCCGGCTGGTTGCGAAAACTTTGATGTGTAATGCCGAAAAGTGTCGGTTGCATCGAGCCGGTGGGAATCTTGAATGGTTGCAGAAAGAATGTGCGGATACCCATCGCCACCGCAATGGCAACCAGAATCACTTCGACGTTCTCACGCATTCCAGGACTCGGATAGGGTCGCAGATGTTTATTGGCGATGTTCTCAAATCGACCGATCTCGTCCTTGATAGCCTTCGTGTCAGCACCGTCGTCCACGGTCTTACGTAGATCAGTGCATGCCTGACGCAAAGCGTCGAGGGCATCCGGTTTCAGTATATCTTGCTGGGCACGGCTGATCTTGCGCACCGTCTTGCATAGATCGAGCGCGAGCCGCACCGTCCGCGAACTGAACCATTTGATTACCAGATTCATCAGGCTTTTAGTACTTGGATAAACGCTTCCTGCGGAATGTTCACCTGTCCGATTGATTTCATGCGCTTTTTGCCTTCCTTCTGCTTCTCCAGCAATTTGCGCTTGCGGGAGATATCGCCACCATAACACTTGGCCGTCACATCTTTTCTCATCGCCGCAACGGTTTCGCGCGCCACAATTTTACCACCGACAGCCCCTTGGATAGCGACTTGATATTGTTGTCGGGGAATCACTTCCTTGAGCTTGGCCGCGAGCGCCTTGCCCCTGCCCTCCGCCTTGTCCCGGTGAACGATGCACGAAAAAGCGTCCACCGGTTCCTGATTCACCATCATCTGCAGTTTCACCATTCGGGATTCCTGGTAGCCGGCATGTTCATA
>CALBIE010000495.1 GCA_937893495.1 uncultured Verrucomicrobiales bacterium
GTTCAGACTGTGTAGCTATAAGAGCGCGTCAAATGATGGTCGAAATTACCCTGCCCGATGTATCAACTCCCAAACCCACCTTGATAAACAATGAGTGAATCAAAATCTGCCGCCCTTCCGGTAATGGCCATCGTCGTGGTCGCCGGCATCGCCCTGTTCTTTCTCGGAAGGCGAGAGACAGTGAAAGAGGAAAAGAACGTGCACACCGATCTCATTTCACAGGCACGAATAATGCCCGATGATCACTCCCCCAAAAAACTCGTTGTCCTGGACGTGGGATTGTCCAAGGAGGACCGGGACGTCTGGTACCGGGCGCCGGAGGGCAGCGACATCGTTCCGATTGTTTATCTCAGGGCGCTGATCAACCAGAAAACCAAGACGCCCTTCATCGAATCCCTTCACAGTTATGGATTCCTCCCCAATCCGGAAGATCCGAACGGGTTGCCTTACGGATTCACCGCCAACATTCCCGCCAATGACGTCCTGAACCTTCCCTACGCCGGAATCAACTGCAGCGCCTGCCACACCGGGTTGATGGAATACAAAGACACTCGCGTGCTGATAGATGGAGCCCCCAACCTGGCGGAGTTTGAGGCGTTCGTGATCGACTTCACCGAGTCTTCAGCCAGGACGATGGAGAATCCGATTGAGGCATTTCTATTCTTCCGTCGATTTCTCAAGGAGGTTGAGGCAGCCCGGAAGGACGGAGAAGCGTTCAAGATCAAGGCAGAAACCCTGGCCTTCATGCACTGCCTCGATCACGAACCGGGCGAGACCAAGGACGACGACAATATCCCCGACCACATCGAAGGCGAGATAATGAAACTGATCGGAAGTTCCCTCACCGCTGCGGTCACCAATGAAAGTGGAGAAGTCTCCATGCCAAAGGATGAATTGGACAAACTTTTCAAGACCATCGAGCACCCGGAAAAAGAAACGTGGCTGGCCCACATCGGCGAGACGATTGCCACCGTGGGCAAAAACATCAAATGGTTGATTGAGCGCGTCCAGTTCGCCTCAAAACTTCATTGGGCCTTCGACAATCAGACCTACGCAGGCCCCGGCCGGGGCGATTCGTTCGACGCCGTGCGTGACCTGATGTTTCCCTCCGACGATCGCCTCGATCTTTCGGCGCCTTGCAGTTTTGTCGATTTGTTCGATCTGAAGGAACGGCAATGGGTGCATTGGGACGCCAACACGACCTCGTCCATGGAACGGAACATCGCCCAGGCAATCGCCTTTGGAGCGGCATATTATCCGAAGACCCTGAAATCCTCCGTCCTGCCCTATCAACTCCACAGCCTCGAAACCGTCGCACGAAAGATTGGTGTTCCGAAATGGCCCAAAGAAGTTTTCGGCGCCATCGATGCCACGAAAGCCGCACGTGGGGGGAAAACCCATGAATCGTTGTGCGTCGGTTGCCACAGCTATAATCCCGATACACCACAGACCAAGGAGCGTCTTTATTCCGTGGCAGAAGTGGGCACTGATCCCAATCGCGTCGTCAACTTCGGCACCAAACTGGGCAACGAACCATTCTCAACGGCGCTGACCAAAGGGGCTGATGCCCTCGAGAAAAAGCTCTTTGAGCAACACAAGGTTGGGCCGGACAAGGCGAAAGAATTGACGTTTGAAGAAGGTTCTACCTGGCGCACGACCGGCAAGTATGTCGCCCGCCCCCTGAAGGGCATCTGGGCGACGGCGCCGTTTTTGCATAATGGCTCCGTGCCCAACCTCTGGCAATTGCTTCAGCCATCCTTAAAACGACCGGTGAAATGGAAATGCGGATCACGACAGTTCGACCCTAAACACATTGGTTACGAATACGACGTTGAATATGATTTCTGGGTGTTCGACACCACCCAGTCCGGCAATCACAATACCGGCCACGAAGGGAACGATTTTGGAACTGAATTATCCGATGCTGAAAAATGGGATTTGATCGAGTATTTGAAAACACTTTGACTCGATAATGGAAACGGAATTTGCCCAGGATTCGTTGATTGCAGTGTCATAAAAGATTTCCCGACTGATATCGAACATGACAAAAACCAAACTCATACTGTTTCTCCTCCCGGTCCTGATTGCGGTTGGCGCGGGTGTTGTCGTAATCAGCGAGAATTATCATGGTGACGACTCAGTGCACGCTGACTTGATTTCGCAAGCGAAATTAACTCCGGCTGAACGAACGGATAAAAAGGTCGTGTATCTTGAGGTCGGACTAACGGAGGCCGAAAAAGAAATCTGGTACCGAGCTCCCGAAGGCGGCGACATCGTGCCCGTGGCTTACCTGAAGGCATTGATAAATCACCGCACCGGAACGCCATTCATAGAATCCCTCCCGCGCTACGGCTTCATACCCGATCCCCGAAACCCGGATGGATTGCCGATCGGGTTTACCGCTAATGTTCCCGCTGACTCGATTCTGAAACTTCCATACGTCGGCATCAATTGCGCGGCCTGCCATACCGGACTCATCGAATACAACGAGATCCATATGATTATCGATGGCGCTCCAAATCTTTCCGAATTCGAGGCGTTCGTCATAGATCTTACAGCCGCCTCCAAACAGATGCTTGAGGATCCCGTAAAGTCGTTCAGCTTCATGCGCCGATTTCTCGTAGAGGTGGAAAAATCCAAGGCTGAAGGAGCGCCAGTTCGAACCCAGGTGGCGACGCTCAAGTTCATGCAATGTCTTGATCACGATCACAATCACGGATCAGAGAAGGACGATGATAACATCCCCGACGAAGTTGAAGGTCAAATCGTGAAACTTTTTGGAACTACTTTCTCGAAAACCATCAAATCGAAACAATCGAAAATGGATTTTCCAAAAGCCGATTTCGAAAAACTGCTGAAAAAAATCGACCACCCGGAAAAAGAGTCCTGGCTTGAACATCTCGGGCACAGTTTTGAAGCAATTGGCCCCAATTTAGAATGGCTGATTGACCGCACCGACCTGACCACCCGCTTGCACTGGGCTTTTGACAACCAGGTGTATGCCGGTCCCGGCCGTGGAGATTCCTTCGGTGCTGTACGAAATGTCGTTATGCCACGAAGTGAACGAATCGCGCTTACTTCTCCCGCAAGCTTTTCCGACCTCTTCGATCTCAAAGAGCGTCAATGGGTGCATTGGGATGCAAGTACGCGTTCCGTAATGGGACGCAATATCGCTCAGGCAGTGGCATTCGGAGCCACTCTGAATACGAAAACGCTCGAAACGTCGGTGCTTCCTTTTCAAATCCACGCACTTGAAGAGGTTGCACAGAAGATCAAGCCCCCCAGGTGGCCGGAAGAAATCCTGGGGAAACTTGACCGACAGAAGATTGAACGTGGCCGAAAAATATTCGCGGCGAAATGCGTGGGATGCCATAGCTACAATTCCCAGACCCCGGAAAGCCAGGAGCGTCTGTTTTCACCGGAAGAGATTGGTACGGATCCGAATCGTGCCCGCAGCTATGCGGTTCGGCTAAAGGACGAAACGTTTGCCGACGGCTTGACCAGGATTACCGATCGGCTGGAGAAAAAGATGTTCGAGCAACACAATATCGGGCCGGCAAAAGCGAAGGAGTTAACATTTGGACGAGACACTGAATGGCGCACAACCGGCAAATACGTTGCGCGGCAGCTCAAGGCCGTCTGGGCTACCGCGCCATTCCTGCACAATGGATCCGTACCTGACCTCTGGTCCCTGCTCCAACCCGTCAGTAAGCGCCCCGCAAAATGGAAATCCGGCTCTCATCACTTTGATCCGAATCGGGTTGGTTATCGATATGACGAGAATCATGATTACTGGATATTCGACACGACCCAATCCGGCAATCACAACACCGGACATGAAGGAGATCGGTTCGGAACAAATATGTCCGACGAAGATAAATGGGATCTGATCGAATACCTGAAAACCATTTAAAACTAATACGCCATGCCACAAAAAACCTGGTCCGATGAACTGCTCGACAAGAAGAAAATGATCGGCGATCCACCGGTGGATAAACTCGTCGAAGAACTGCTTGCCAAAGTCCACTCTGCGGAGGGTGATTCCCAATCATTCGGCAGGCTGGGATACAATAGTCTGCTGAATCTCACGGACACACTGCTCAAATCCCCGGAACTGGTGTTTGCGACGGGCTCAAACCTGAGTGAGCAGATGGCAAAGATCCCGCCGGAATTCACCAGCTATTTCATGCCGGAGGCGGTGCCGGATTGGGTGGACCCGGACAAGATCAAGCTCGGTGCAAGCCTCTGGACAAAGTGGACACTTCCCATCTTCAACGTGCTCTTCATGAAGAGCCTGCCGACCTGTTACCTGATGCGCAACGGCATTGCAGCGCTCTACGAAACCAGCAAATTGCGGGATCAGAAGTACATCACCCAACGGATGTATGAGACCGCCCTGTTCATCGAAGCGGTCATGCGCGGTGAAGGTGGAATCGAGATCCTGTCCGACATTCGGCCGGCCTTTGACGAGAATCTCGCCAGCGCAGTGAACAACGTGGATCCGCAGGGCGGCTGGCATTGGGAAGGAAGACGGCTCGTTCGCACCGATGAGAAAATATCGGATTTCGCGGGCGACGAAATGCAAAAGATCAGTGAACAGCTGGAATCGCTCGAAAAGGAAAGCAAGCCCGGGCGCTACTTCTGGGGCGCGGGTTACATCACCGCCAAGAAGGTCCGCTTCCTGCACGCGTCCATGCGTTACATGCTTCAGTTCCCGGAACGCTTTCCCATGCTGCAGAAGGCGCGACCCAAAGACGGCAAATTTGATTCACTGGCCGAAGCCCACGGAAGCAGTCTTAAACCATGGGATGTCAAAAACAAGGGCATCCCGATCAATCAGGAGCAGGAGGCCTTCGCTCTTTTGACCTTCAGTTACACGATCGTTGAGGGACTGGACAAGTGGGGCTGCGGATTGACGCGCGAAGAGGAAGTGGCTTATCTGCATTTATGGAAGGTGGTTGGTTATCTCATGGGCGTGCAGGAAGAGTTGCTTTCCGATCAACCCGATGAATGCCGTTCACTCATGAAAAAAATCCTCGAGCGCGAAGGCGCTTCCACGGAGAACGGCTACATCATGACTCAGGCTCTGATCAACTGGTTGAAAGATTATCTGCCCCCGACTCTGGGCATGGACGAATACCTCTCGCCCTACCTCATGAAGTGGCAGATGGGCGACCAGGCCGCGCTGGTAATCCCGGCGAAAGAGATGGCCAAGACCAATGTTCTCTGGAGGAAGACCATCTTCTACGGGGTCATCAATTTCTTGCGCGGCTACAACCGCATCAACAGCTACCTCATGCGTCGGCATGGCGGCGCGCCCAGTCCCATGTTCAAAATGATTTACGAATCGACGCTATTGATCATCCACAGCCTGAGAAGCGCGTATGAACGCCGCCCCTACTACGTCCCGGTGAATCCCACACAATGGATGCGCAGCTACGGCGCCACGCCCGCCTTCATGCAGCGCCTGCTGATCTGGCGTCGATCCATGTTCAATACTCTCGGTTTCGGCGTGGGACTGGCCATCTTTGCGCGGTGCCTGTTCGTGGCCACAGTTGGACTGGCGATTTTCGATTGCTGGCGGGAAACGGTTTTGGCCGGCGTTGCGGGGCTCCTCGCTTATTTCCTATCCCATGCCGTTCTTTATCGCAAACTACCAGGCACCTACGAAAGCCGTCCAAAACTTTCGGAACAGGATCTTATCATCAGCGAGACTGAAAGCAGGACGGAGTCAAACGTCTGACATGAATCGCCGGTATCGATATCCACACTCCTCTCATGCCCATCAGATCGCTTTTTTTTTCCAAGCTGTTCACCCGTTCGACATTGCTGTTCGCGGTTGGTCTTTTTTCCAGCCTGACCCATCGCGAATGCCAATCGGCCGAACTATTGACGTGGACAAAATTAGACACTCTCCCGAACAAACTCGGAGTTGCCGGACCGTTCGCCGGTATGCACAACGATGTCCTGCTGGTGGCGGGTGGCGCCAATTTTCCGATGCCCATTTGGGAGACCGACAAGGTCTGGTACAAGGATATCTACGCTCTCGAACGACGGGGACAGAAATATCAGTGGCATCGTGCGGGAAAGCTTGCGAATCCGACCGGTTACGGCATGGCCGTCTCGACCACCAGTGGCGTCATCTGCATGGGAGGAAATGACGGTTCAAATACGTTCACCAGCGTTTTTCAACTCTCGTGGGATGCTGCCACAAAAAAGATCACCACTACCAAGTTGCCGTCGCTTCCAAAACCCTGCGCCTTCGGTTCCGCGACCCTGCTCAAAGACGTCATCTATGTCGCCGGTGGTCAAAGCGGCGGTGGCCTCGATACGGCGATGAAGAATTTCTGGGCGCTCGACTTGTCGAAGCGAGGGAAACCAGGAGAGTTCAAATGG